>NZ_NDIO01000399.1:0-14038 GCF_002241085.1 Vibrio sp. V03_P4A6T147 | reverse complement strand
CTCTAGAGCTTTGCTTCGGAATTATATTTATGCTTTTCGGGTTTATTTTTGGAGGAGTAAACTGGTTCAACAATGCCATTGCAGGTGTCGAAACACCCGTTGGGACCGTAATAATTTCTGCTTTGGGTATAATCGTAGGATTTCAACTGTTTCTTTCATTTCTTTCATATGATATTTCTAATTATCCAAACAAAGCCCTTTGGCCAAACTTAGATAATGACTGAGTTTCTCTCAATGTTAAATTGGTGGTTTTTATGATTAAAGTACTTTCAGTATTCGGAACTAGACCTGAAGCAATCAAAATGGCTCCTGTAGTGGAAGCTATAAAAAATGACGCTAGGTTTGAAGGGAAGGTATGTGTTACTGGCCAACATAGGCAAATGTTAGATCAAGTTCTAGAACTATTTGAGATATCTCCAGACTATGATCTAAACATTATGAAGCCTAGTCAGGATCTCACAGATGTGACGACTGCCATTCTGGTGGGGCTACGGGAAGTATTGGCTGAGTTCAGGCCTGATTATGTCCTTGTGCATGGTGATACGGCCACAACTCTATCAACGACACTTGCCGCGTACTACCAGCAAGTTAAGGTGGGGCACGTAGAAGCAGGACTTCGTACAAACAATATTTACTCGCCATGGCCAGAAGAAGGCAATAGAAAGGTCACTGGTTGTTTAGCTAACCTGCATTTTGCGCCTACAAAAACATCTCAAAACAACTTGCTTCGTGAGAACGTACACGCACAAGATATCATAGTTACAGGTAACACTGTTATTGATGCACTGTTGATGGTTAAAGAAAAGCTCGAAACTAACCATAATCTTGGTGACTCTCTTGGGAGTCAATTTAGCTTCTTGGGAGCGGATAATAAGGTGGTTCTTATCACTGGCCACAGACGCGAGAGTTTTGGTGGTGGATTTGAGCGTATTTGTGAATCTATTTCTATTCTCTCTACCAATTATCCTGACGTAGATTTTGTTTATCCAGTGCATCTAAACCCGAATGTAAGAGAGCCTGTAAATCGTTACTTATCTGGGAAGGCTAATGTTCATTTGATCGAGCCGTTGGACTATCTTCCATTTGTATACTTGATGAACCGTTCAAATATCCTTCTCACTGACTCAGGAGGTATTCAAGAAGAAGCTCCATCACTCGGTAAACCAGTACTCGTTATGCGAAATACCACGGAAAGACCTGAAGCCGTTGAAGCCGGAACGGTAAAGTTGGTTGGTACGGATGTAGATTTGATAGTGGAGCAGGTTTCAAATTTGCTTAGTAGTGAAGTAGCGCATTGTGCAATGAGTATTTCTCACAACCCATACGGAGATGGATTTGCTTCAAAAAGGATCCTTGATGCTATAGCGAGTAGATTATAGGCTAAATGTTATTTATTGGTGTATTATAGATATCGATAGTGTCAATATGTATATGAATTTTTTGGATGAACTCGTATTGTTTTTTAGCTCTAAAAATCGAAAAATGATTATTTTATGGCACTTAGCTCAAGTTGCGAATTATTGAACCAATCGGTTTTTTTATAATAGGGATATAAAGTGTCAAAAAATACTAGGGAGCATAAACTAATTTCTATAGTAGTGCCTTGTTATAACGAAGAGGCTGTCATCCCCGAGACTTTCAAGCAGTTAATGAATTTTTGCACAGAGGTTGAGAATTTTGATGTAGAGCTAGTTTTTGTTGATGACGGAAGTTGCGATGCAACGCGCAGTTTGCTAGTTAACTTTGCGTCTGAAAATCCGAATGTCAAAGTGGTTTGTTTCTCTAGAAATTTTGGCCATCAGATAGCAGTGACCGCCGGAATTGATTCGGCTTCTGGTGACGCTGTTATTCTTATCGATTCTGACCTACAGGATCCACCTCACGTCATTCATCAATTTATTGAAAAATGGCAAGCAGGATATGATGTAGTCTACGGAACTCGCTCAAAACGAAAGGGTGAGTCTTCATTCAAATTAGCTACGGCACGCGTTTTTTACCGATTGCTCAACAGACTTTCGAATATACCGATTCCCTTAGATACAGGTGATTTTCGTCTTATGAGTCGCTCAGTAGTAGATACTTTGAAAGCGATGCCCGAACAAGACCGATTCATTCGTGGAATGGTCAGTTGGGTTGGCTACCGGCAAACATCTGTGGAGTATGTTCGATCTGAACGTTTTGCAGGTGAAAGCAAATATCCTCTGAGAAAAATGCTTCGCTTTGCTACAGATGGCATATTGTCCTTTTCAACTAAACCCCTTCAACTTTCCATTGGCCTTGGAATGCTAGCAGCTTTCATTTCTCTGGTCGGCATCGCATATTCTCTATATCTAAGACTCTTTACTAGTACTTGGGTCGAAGGTTGGACTGCATTGATGATTGCAGTATTATTTATGGGCGGTGTTCAGTTGGTTAGCATTGGAATTCTTGGAGAGTATGTTGGGCGTAGTTACAATGAGCTAAAAAGAAGACCACTATATATTGTAGATAAGTATATCGGTTTCATGTCAATTGATAGCGATTCGAATGACTGTACTGATAACGGTAGACATGCAAGATGAGGAAGTACTATAAGTCTATTTTCGGTTTTTTTGTTGCTAGCTTCTTTGTTTGGGTTGTCATTAAAAATATAGATGGCGATGAGTTAATTAAAGCTTTGTTGGGTGTGGATATTTCCTATGTTATTGCTGCAGTGTTTATATTTTTTATGGGTTACGCATGTAGGATTGAGCGATGGCGTTTGATGTTAAGTTTAGATAATGACAAATTAAATTGGAGTCAGTGCGCCGGTCCATTAATGGCGAGTGTTTCCGTGAACAATGTATTACCATTGAGGGCAGGGGATATTATAAGAGCGTTGGCGTTCAATAAAAGACTTGGTATAGATACCTCAACTTCAGTTCTATCGCTCTTCATTGAACGTATGCTTGATTTGCTAACCATCATTTTGCTATTTGGTGCTGGTCTATTCTATTTTGGAATTGAGTCCTCGAAAATGATAGGAGTGGGTGGAGTCAGTTTGTTTTTTATTTGTGCTTTAATACTAATTGTACTGATTAAGCCGAATCTATTTCAAAGTATATCCAGCCCTGTTGTTGATTTTATTGAAAAGTACTTTCCTGTCATTGGTGCTCGTTTGCGTGTAGAGTTGAATAAAATTTCAGCGTCTATGGCATATATGTCAAAAGCCTCTACGATGAGCAAGTTGGTAGCTTTTTCTTTTCTTGCTTGGGTTTGTGAAGGTCTTGTTTTTTGGTTAGTTGCTCTTTCAATGTCGTCGATTTCCAATAATGTTGCAGCATGGCTAGCTCTGCCTGTAGGTACTTTAACAACTGTAATTCCGAGTACTCCAGGGTATGTTGGTACATTTGATTACTTTACAGCAAAGGTAATGAGCTCATTTGGTAATAGTATTAGCGCCTCAACTGCTTATGCCCTAATTGTACATTTGGTTTTGTGGCTTCCCTCAACCGCAGTTGGAGGCTTATACATGTTGTATAGCCCGATAGATAAAAAAGCTTTAGAAAGGGATTGTAATGGAGTCCAAGATGATTGATGCAAAAGTTACTATTATAGGAGGTGGATTTACAGGCTTATCTGCCGCCTATGAATTAAGTAAAAGAGGTGTCTCTGTTGTGATAATCGATTCTGAAGCCGAACTTGGGGGATTGGCTGCTTCATTTGACGTGGCCGGAGAGAAGCTAGATCGATTTTATCACCACTGGTTTACCAATGACTTAGATGTAATGAATTTGATCGATGAGCTAGATTTAAATAGTAGAGTTGAGATTAGCCCAACTAACACTGGTGTTTATTACGCAAACAGTTTTTTCAAGCTTTCTACTCCTTGGGATCTTATTAATTTTACGCCTTTGAGTTTTTTCGACAGGATAAAGCTAGGGATGTTAACCCTAAGGGCAAGAAAGATTAGCGATTGGAAAACCCTTGAAAACAAGACCGCTCATGAATGGTTGAAAGAGTTGGGGGGAGACAATGTCTACCGTGTGATTTGGGAGCCACTTTTAAAAGGTAAGTTTGGTCCATACGCAGAAAGTGTTTCAGCAGTCTGGTTTTGGAATAAATTGAAATTACGAGGTGGAAGTCGTGGTAAAAAAGGAGAAGAGCGTCTTGCATACTTTAAAGGTGGATTTGTGTCTTTAGCAGAGGCGCTGGGAACTAAAGTGAAAGATAATGGTGGGAAAATTTATCTTGGAACCAAAGCAACTGCTGTGAATCGACATAATAATAATTGGGTAGTGGATACTGAAAGCGGGCAAATCGTATCAGAAAGAGTAATCTTCACGACTTCATTACCCATTATATCTGAGTTAATAAAGGATTGGGCACACGCTGACTATTTGAGTCGACTAAACCAAATCAAATATATCGGCAATGTGTGCTTAGTGCTAGAGTTAGATCGTTCGCTTTCAAGTACCTATTGGCTGAATGTTAACGACCCAACTTTCCCATTCGTTGGCGTTATCGAACATACTAACTTCTCTAAACCGGAGAACTATGGCGGACGGCACATAGTCTACTTATCGAAATACTTACCTCACACGGATAGACTCTATACTATGAATAGTGATGAATTTTTTCAATATTCATTTCCTTTTTTGAAAGAGATGTTCCCTGATTTTGACCGTTCTTGGGTGATAAAGCATCATCTCTGGCGTGCTCGCTGGTCTCAACCCGTGGTTGAAAAACACTATAGTAAATTGATTCCAGAGCAAGAAGGACCAGTTGAGGGAATGCATATTTGCAGCATGGCCCAAATTTACCCTGAGGATAGGGGGACGAACTATGCTATTCGGGAAGGACGAAGTATTGGAAGGGAGGTCTCCAAGCAATTAGAGCAACAAATAGAATAATATTTCTTTAGGTTAATTTACCTCAGTAATGACTTTAATTGAACACACATATCTTTATGCGTGGCTTTAGTGGTCGATTTTTGTTTTTTTGTTGCTTGTGGGGATTCAATGTCGAAAAGTAATGCCGTTTTTCTTGTCGGCTTAGTATTCATAATATTGGTATTTTCAATTTTGTTTGCATTTGGGAAGGATGCGGTTCAAATCAATAGGAGTGCTGACTCTGCTATATTTGAACAGGTTGTAGAGAATATATATGCCAATGTTGGAGCAGTCTCTAATGTCTTCTCTTCTACGCAAAACTATATTGACAAGTTATATTTCGCTATGCCACCTGAGGAGCGGGTCGCTCAAGAGTTGTCGCCACCAAGCAGTATTGAACGCAGTGTTCTTGGATTTCATGCCTATTGGATTTTGTTCTTTTTTGCTCCGTTTTTGAAATTTTTAGATAGCTCGCTACTGCTTACCATTATACATCTTACTTCTTATGCCTTGTTAATATCCTCTGCTATGTTGGTTACGCTTAGGTCCAATGCTGGCACTCCCGGTGCGATTATTATAGCATTTATAGTTGCTATGACTCCCATGGTGTTAGGTGCGATTTTTGGGCAATTTTATCCAGACCGGATTTTTGTGTTTTTAGGCTTTGCTATATGTGCTCTTGTTTACTTTAGAGCTGGGCTTTGGTTGATTTTTTTCTGTGCTATATTAGTTGCCCTTGTCAATGAGCGCGCTGCGCTGATTGGCGGTGTAGTCATGATAGTTATTCCTTTCTGCAGAAGAGATGAGCCGCTAGTTTTAAGAGAGAACTTTCATATTCTCGCGATCGGTTTTTCGCTAGTTGTATATTCCGCGGCAGTTGAGAAGATTTGGCTTTCAAATTTATACTATGATAACTATCTGCCTACTGGAATTATGGATTTGGTTAGCAGATTTGGTGATGAAACGTTTTCCCACAACTCGTTTAATTTTATTTTGGCAAATTCCGCCCTGCTGGTTTTAGCTTTGGGTAACTATAGGTTGATGCTTTTGGTTTGGCTTATTATGTCACCTAATTTGATAGGTAGTGTTGGTGGCGCAGAGAAGGTCGGTTGGTTAACGCATTATCATAGCTATTATTTTCCGATACTTGTTTTTTCGGCAGCAATAGGCCTCGGAATTATCCTTAACAGTAAAGGTTTTAAACGTAAGCTCATTGTAGTAATAGTTTCCATTTCACTATCAGTTTTTTCATTTCAAAGAGAATTCTCATTTGGCCGTTTACCTACTATAAACGATTATTCAGCGGTATATGATTCTCTTTACAATAGGTTGCATAATTTGCCCACTGGCTATAATATTCGAAAGGAGGTGGTTTCTCTCGTGCCAAAGGACGCTTTTGTTGTGTCAGACGAATTAGGCATGGCGCTATTTGTGAACCATGCGACGTTAGATTTGTTCCCTGTATCTATTAATAAAGCAGACTATTTATTTATTCCATGTAACTGGGACATGGGAAATAAAGCAGGGCGTGGAGAGTATTCTGTGGCTAATGAGTGGATTACCGACCATGGCTTTCAGTCAAAACCCAAGGTAGAAGTAGCTGCAATTGGTCGTTGCTTATATGTAAAGTGACGCTATTTATATCAATATGTGTGCATTACATCGGGGGGTTGTCTTTTTGTTGATTCGCTCCACTAGTTAGTACATTATTCGATATTATTGAGTATTTTCACTTATCAGCTAGAAACCTTGTCGTCTCATAAACATGGTCAATATAAGAATGGCTAGGTAATTTTGAAACTGCTACGACAATCTTCTTTCTGATTATCACTTAAGCTCGGCGTTGTTGATCAAATCAGTATAATAATTTGATGGACATCCCTCTCAGGGAAAAATCATGAACATGCCCATATTTAAAGGATTTGTAGCATAGTCAGGGAAACCGCATGAAGGTCGTTGATATATAAGGGCTGCAAAGATGCTAAGAATCCGCTTTGAACCTATCACTAATCCTAACTATTGAATGTAACCACATGAAAAAAAGATCTGCTTGTAGATCATTTTTGTTGTTTTCTAATTGCTCCTAGACAATATAGGAGCCTAAATATGAGCGAGTTAACCAACCCATTGATGCACTTTCAAATCATTAAAGATTATCGACAGGAAAATAAAATAGCACATAAATTATCAGACATTATTTTGCTGACAATTTACGGCGTCCTGTCGGGTCATGACGGTTGGTTGGGATGGCATTATTGACTTTGGCAATGTTCGCTTGGATTTCCTAAAACGATATGGTCATTTTGAGGCAGGCATTCCATCGGCAGATACTTTGTCTCGTGTGATGGGCATGATGAATCCGGCAGGGTTGCAAAGAAGCTTTATAGCTTGGATGAAGGACTGCCATACACTGACGGATGGAGAAGTCATCGCTATCGACGGTAAAACATTACGTGGCTCTTATGACCGCTCGAAGGGTAAAGGAACGATTCACATGGTGAACGCTTTTGCTACTGCAAACGGAATGAGTATCGGCCAACAGAAGGTTGATAGTAAAAGTAATGAAATTACCGCGATCCCCAAGCTACTTGACTTGCTAGAGGTAAAAGGCTGCTTGGTTACGATCGATGTAATGGGATGCCAAAAGAAAATAGCGCAAAAAATTCTCGATAAAGAAGCGGATTATTTGTTAGCAGTGAAAGGTAGTCAGGGAATGCTTGAGCAAGCCTTTGATGATTATTTTCGAATGGACATGCTTCAAGACTTTGACGGTAGTTCTTACAGTACTCAAGAAAAAAGTCACGGAAGAACGGAAACGAGAGTGGCTTTAGTGAACTGTGATTTGTCGGTTCTAGGTGATATTGAGCATGAATGGCCCGAGCTAAAATCAATGGGCATCGTCGCTTCGATTCGCCAAGAATCGGCTGTAGCAACAGAGCAAGATGTGAGTATTCGTTACTATATCTGTTCTAAAGAATTAGAAGCCCAAACGCTGCTTGAAGCGACGCGTTCTCATTGGGGCGTAGAGGCCTGCATTGGTCCCTTGATACCGCATTTAGTGAGGACAACTCTCGAATTAGAGCCGATGATCGCGCAGAGGCTTTAGCAAGGATCAGGCAGATGTGTTTGAACCTATTAAAGAGTGAAACCACCTTTAAAGGTGGCATTAAACGCAAACGGATGAACTGCGCAATGGACGAAAACTACCTAAGTAAGGTTCTCGAAAGCTTTACAGGGCGGTGATGCTCATACGGTTTCCGTATGAGCACTGGTTAGCTGAGTCGATGCATTGGTCACTCGATACTGAATTTGGCGAAGATGCTTGCCGAAAAAGGGCTGAAGAAAGTGCAGAGAACTTCGCAAGGATCAGACAAATGTGCTTAAACATGCTGAAGAGTGAAATGATTTTAAAAGCAAGTATTAAACACACAAGAGCAATGTGTGCGATGGATTCTGAGTACCTTTTGAAGGTTCTGGCGAGCCTTTATTAATGGGGATGTTCATGAATTTTCCGTGGTTACTATCGTGAACTTAGCTGGTATCTAATAGAACTTTGCCAATACCAAATGAAATGTTTAGAGAGCAGGGTTCTGTTCTGATGTGATGCATAGTGAAGGGCTTTAATGTTTGGAATATAAAAGACATTAAAGCCATTTTTATTAGCCCTAGTACAAATATCTGCATCTTCAAAGTACATGAAGTATCTTTCATCAAAACCATCTAGAGAATGATAACAAGAGGATTTAAAAAGAAGGAATGAACCTGCTGCCCATTCGATTCTTATTGGTTTATCAATCACACTTTTATCGTATATATCGCTTCGTTTTATACCCAATAGAGACTTAATTGGAGCAAGTAGTTTTGGATAATGACGGATCGAATTATCATATAGAGAAAAGTTTTTATCTCTATAGAGGTTGATTGCAGCAATATCTGTAGATAATGATGTAGCATCAAGGATTAGTCTATCCATACTTTCTAGAGTAATTTCCACATCTGGATTCAAAACTAAAAAAAAGTCATTATCATTTATTCCTAGCCTAGTTTGGGCATAGCGATAAACTTCATTATTATTTGCTCCGAACCCTTTAAATTCATTCCCCTGAATGAGATGAACTCCAGCTTTTTGGCAGTATTGCTTAAGGCATGCTTTGGCTTCAGTATTAGATTTAATGATTACTGTGTATTTTTGAGCAAGGTTTTTTAGCGTATAATTTTCGCTAATCATTTCGTCATGATTATGATTTACAACAGATATAAACAACGCCATTATTTACATTCTCGCACTTGATAACCAGTTGGCGCTTCCAACAGAAGGCGCTTAATGCATTCTACATCGAAGTTATGGCAGCATATATCCAATTCTTGGAGTAGGGGATGCATCTCTTTCCAAGTGAGCTTATCTTCACAAGCCGTCATTATCTTTTGGTGGCTTGTGCCCTCGACATTATCACCAATCAACAATTCCTCGTAGAGCTTTTCACCGGGTCTCAAACCGGTGAATTTAATTTCAATATCTCCTTCATTGCTATTGCCATCAAAGTACTCTTTCATACCCATCAGGTGGATCATCCGTTTTGCTAGGTCGACAATTTTAACTGGCTCGCCCATATCTAACACAAAGACTTGTCCATTATGCCCCATTGCTCCAGCCTGAATAACCAACTGGGCTGCTTCTGGTATTAGCATAAAGTAGCGGATAATGTCAGGGTGAGTAACGGTAACAGGGCCGCCAGCTTTTATCTGTTTTTTGAAGAGGGGTACAACAGAACCTGAAGAACCAAGCACATTACCAAAACGCACCATAGTAAAAATAGTTTTGGTTCCTTTATCAGCCAGCGCCTGTAGAACTAATTCTGCCATCCGTTTACTGGTGCCCATAATATTCGTAGGACGTACCGCTTTATCGGTTGAGATGAGTGTGAAACTTTCGACACCAGCCTCGATAGCCGCCGTAGCACATGCTAGGGTACCGAATACATTGTTGCGAATACCTTCGATGACGTTATCTTCTACAAGCGGTACATGCTTATAAGCTGCAGCATGGTAAATAGTGTTAACTTTATGAGCGACCATTAGTTTATGTAAACGGTTTTCCTTTTGCACTGAACCAAGAGCCGCGACAATTTTGGTCTCTAATTTTAGATTTTGTTTTATGGCTTGCAGTTCTTGATCAATGGAATATAGATTGTATTCATTGAGTTCAAATAAAACGAGCGTTGTGGGATTTTGGGCAATAATTTGACGGCATAGTTCAGAACCAATAGAGCCACCAGCCCCTGTCACCATCACACTTTTCCCAGTAATATTTCTGCTCAATAGCGCCTTATCCGGCGCTATTGGTGCTCTACCCAGTAAATCTGAAATATCCAAGTCTTGAACATCAGTGGCTTGCGCTCTACCAGCGGCAATGTCTTCCACTGAAGGGACAGATTGAACTTCAATTGGCCAATGAGAGAGCCTTTCAAGCAGTCTTAATCGCTCACCTTTATTCATATTGTTAATTGCGAGCAGCAATTTGACTGGCTGATAAAGTGACTGTAGTCGTTCAAATTGGTCGCTGTGATGTACACGAATACCAAACATGATTTGGCCAGCTTTAATCGGATCATCATCAAGCAGTATGACAGGGTGATATTCATCACCTTGGATAAGGGCATAGGCTAGATCTCTTCCAGTGGATCCAGCACCGTAGATAAAGACGTTTGGTTTTTGTCTTTTGTAATAGTGATAATAAATGGTTCTGATAAGGATTCTTGGGCCACCTAAGCTAAGAATAGCAAGTCCAGCGTAGATAAAGGGTACACTTCTAGGAATAAAGGCCTGAAAGAAGAAGCCACTTAAGGCAAGCGTAAGCGCTGATAAGAAAACGGAAAGGAAGATATAGCCGATTGCAGGCATCATCATATAACGTAGAACCGCTCGGTACATTCCAAGCCGGACAAAGCAAAAAATAGTTACACCTAGTGTGGTTGCTAAGCAGGCGAGCTCTTTTGCTCCCATATAAAAACTAAAGGTATCTAGTCGCAGTGCAATAGCGAGGTAAAGAGAACAAATAATCGCTAGAATGTCATAGCAAATCGTAATTAGGCGCTTGTTTTGTCTTTGTGCATTGAGAAGAAATTCAATAGGTGTGAACATTACTTGCTACTAAGCCTTTATGAGTCACATCGGCGGTGTACGTACGATGTTGATATGGATATTATTGTTATCGCTCGAATTGTAGTTTGCTTGAGGCAAATTGGCTACCCTTTACCCTAACTTGGAATATCGATTATTGTTCAAATATTTCTTTCAGTGGTGAAGTTTAACCCTGAGCACAGTTTGCATGCACTTAGCTTTAAATTAAAGGTCACATTTTGAAAATATTGGTTACAGGCAGTTCTGGGTTTGTTGGTTCTAAAGTGATGGAACAGGCATCACGTATCGGTTGGGAGTGTATTGGCCAGCGTCGTACGTTGAATCGCACCAACCACTCTCAATCTGATTTTGTTACCTCTTTGGAGGCGAATACGGATTGGCGTTTAGCGCTCAATGGCGTGGACTGTGTCGTCCATTGCGCCGCTAGAGTGCATCAAATGCAAGATTCAGCTCAGGATGCACTGACGCTTTATCGTGATGTTAATACTGCGGGTACCTTGAATTTAGCTCGTCAGGCGGTGGAAGCGGGCGTGAAACGATTTATTTTCATCAGTTCAATCAAAGTGAATGGTGAGTATTCAAAAACTGATCAGCCTTTTCGGCCTGAAACTTCGTTCATTCCTGACGATCCTTATGGCCTAAGTAAATATGAAGCCGAGCAAGGGTTAAAGAAATTAGCCGATGAAACGGGCTTAGAAGTGGTCATTATACGGCCACCCTTAGTGTATGGTGAAGGTGTAAAAGCGAATTTCCTCAGTATGATCCAGTGGGTTGAAAAAGGTATCCCCCTACCATTCGGGTTGATAGGGAACAAACGCAGTTTGGTGTATCTTGGGAACTTAGTGGATTTAATCATGAATTGCTGTACTCACACTAACGCGCCAGGTAACACTTTTCTTGTCTCAGATGATCTTGATGTTTCAACAACTGAGATACTGAAAACCATCGCTAATGCGCTTGCTGTACCTAGTCGTTTATTGCCTATTCCTGAGCGTGTGCTTAAGACGTTATTCATCATTACTGGCAAAAAATCGATGGCTAAACGTTTATGTTGTGACCTGCATGTCGATATCAGTGAGACTAAGCGTACTCTGAACTGGTCACCGCCATACACCTTTCAACAAGGTATCCAAAAAACCGTAAGTGCTTACTTACACAATAAAAAGTAGAGAACCATTAATGTTGCGTATTTTAGATTTTGTCTTTGCCTTGCTAGGGCTATGTATTCTTTGGCCGATTTTATTGATCGTTTACGTATTAGGGTATTTTGATACTGGCTCACCGGTGTTTATGCAAACTCGAGTTGGGCGTCACAAGAAGCCATTTACATTAATCAAGTTTCGAACCATGCCAGTCGATACTCAATCGGTTGCGACTCACTTGGTGGGCGCGAGTTCAGTAACTAAGCTGGGTAGTATCTTGCGTAAAACGAAGTTAGATGAGCTTCCTCAACTGATTAACGTCGTTAAAGGTGAGATGAGTTTAGTTGGACCTCGGCCATGCTTATTTAACCAACAAGAGTTAATTCAGATCCGAGACGAGAAAGGAGTGTTTGATGTTCGCCCTGGGATCACCGGTCTGGCACAGGTAAACGAGATCGATATGTCAACTCCTGAACTGTTGGCAGATTGGGATCTGAAGATGATTCAAAACATGTCACTCACGCTATATTTTACCTGTATTATTCAAACCGTTTTAGGCAAAGGCGCAGGTGATAGGGTTTAATCTGTTTGCGTCACAAAAGATCTTTTGACCTTACTGTGACGCAATGAAATTCTTGGCAATTATCTTCTTATCAATGTTACTGCTGCAGCGCTAACCTTGTTTCGTTCGTTTCTACATTTGGCCATTGATATTCTCCGTGGTGGTAAGTGTTCACTTGTGCTTTCAACCACGGTTGGATGAAATTGATCGAAACAAAAATGCTTAAGCGTTCTATATCTAATTCTTCTCCGTTCACAAGCCTCGTATCTGCTTTATTTGCAATAGCCGCTAATATACCGACCAATTCGCCTTGTGCATTGAATGCACCACCGCCACTCATGCCCGAACGTATGGGGGCGTCGGTAATGCTGGCTGGGCATTTGCTGAAGTAACGGCTATTAACGAAGTTTAAGTCCAAATGGTACGTCCCTTTTCCCATCACCACATCACCACTACCACTCACACCAAACGCCTCTATTTTTTCTCCTTGATAAACTAACCCTAATTCTGGAAGTACAACATGTTGGTTGTCTGACTCGATCAAAGCCACATCACAAGTGGGATGGTAAGCCACCACTTTGGCATAATTCATTTTTGCCACATGAGCTGCAGTTAAGCTTAAATTTGGAGTTAAGGGCACACTCGATCCGTAACCAAAATACAGCAATGGAATACCGGTGAATTCATAATTAATCGCTGGGGGATTTTGCGCTTTCATGGTTCGCCCGTTAGAGCCTGCGCAACCCACTAGAATGAAAGTAAGCACTAACATTGAGTAACGAGATAACCGACAGAAATGAGATCCGATAACAGGCTGAAGGAACATAAGAACCTCCTATTCAAAGCCAACAATACCGAGATCTTGATGCGCATCTAGATCAAATGTGTTTACCTAATGAAGTATAGATGCAATGGATTACATTACCATGTGTCACATAAAAAATAGTTATAGTGGATGTTTTAATCAATAGTGGGTTAGCTGTTTCTTGTTGAAAAGTAGGGATATTCTTTAGGCAGGCATTGAAAAGAGAGCCCATAAATGAGCTAATGCCGTTCACTTAAGGTGAGCGGCATTGTATTTTCTAGGGTATCGGCTTGGCTTTTTCTTCACAACTCTAGGGAAGGCTCTTTCTCGCCTTGGCTCAAGTATTAAGCTCCCACTCATTGCATAAAAGTTTTGGAGTTGCCTCGGTATGGCTCCCGGTGACGAGTAGGGAAGCCCCACTATTAGGCGCATGATGTGGGCTAACGCTCCATTGAAGCTAAGTTGGTATGGCAAGTAGTCTCCATTCAACGTATTACACATCTGCACCATTTGATATCTGACTAAGTTGTATGTCAGT
>NZ_NDIO01000283.1:6833-31461 GCF_002241085.1 Vibrio sp. V03_P4A6T147 | reverse complement strand
GCACTGTGCTGGTCAATAACTTTGTACTGGTAAAGTTTCTAGGGCTATGTCCTTTCATGGGCGTATCAAAAAAACTAGAAACCGCAATAGGGATGGGGTTAGCGACGACTTTCGTGCTAACTCTAGCGTCAGTGTGTGCGTATTTAGTAGAAAGCTATGTTCTTAAACCATTAGGTATTGAGTACTTACGCACCATGAGCTTTATTTTAGTGATCGCCGTGGTGGTGCAGTTCACCGAAATGGTGGTACACAAAACCAGCCCAACGTTATATCGCCTGCTCGGGATTTTCCTTCCTCTTATCACCACCAACTGTGCGGTACTTGGGGTTGCGCTTCTCAACATCAACGAAAATCATAACTTCATTCAATCCATTATTTATGGTTTTGGTGCCGCGGTTGGGTTCTCATTGGTATTGATTCTGTTTGCTTCCATGCGCGAACGCATCGGCGTAGCCGACGTACCAACGCCCTTCAAAGGCGCATCAATTGCTATGATAACCGCAGGTCTTATGTCACTCGCCTTCATGGGTTTTACAGGATTGGTGAAGTTGTAATATGAGCACAATACTCATCGCTATTCTTGCACTTGTCGCATTGGCCGCTGTGTTTGGCGCTATCTTAGGTTTTGCCTCTATCCGCTTTAAAGTAGAAGCCGATCCTATCGTCGATCAGATTGATGCGATTTTACCTCAGACACAATGCGGTCAATGTGGCTATCCGGGCTGTCGCCCTTATGCACAAGCCATTGCCAATGGCGATAAAATCAATAAATGCCCGCCCGGCGGCCAAGCAACCATTGAAAAATTGGCTGACTTAATGGGCGTTGAAGCCGAAGAGTCTGCGCATGATCTTGATAATAAGGTCAAAACCGTTGCCTTCATTCATGAAGATATGTGCATCGGTTGTACAAAATGCATTCAAGCTTGTCCCGTAGATGCCATTGTTGGTGGAACTAAGGCTCTGCATACCGTGATCAAGTCAGAATGTACTGGCTGTGATCTGTGTGTTGCTCCCTGCCCAACGGACTGTATTGAAATGATCCCGGTAGAAACTACGACCGATACTTGGAAGTGGCAAATGAACGCGATTCCTGTTGTTGATGTTACCGACTCTGCCTCACGTGCGCAGAAAAGCGTGAATTAAGGATTGGTATGTTGTCATTAATAGAACAAATCAAAGCTGGCACTCTCTGGAACTTCCCGGGAGGCATTCACCCGCCAGAAAATAAACAGCAGTCAAATCAAACGGCACTGACTCATCCCGGTATACCGCAAGAAATTGTATTGCCACTCAAACAGCATATTGGCCGAGCCGGTGATTTACTGGTCAGCGTTGGCGATAAAGTACTCAAAGGCCAACCACTAACACAATACACCTCAACCTTCATGTTGCCTGTACACGCTTCAACCTCTGGCATCATTACCGCCATTGAACCGCGCACCACGGCGCACCCTTCTGGGTTAAGTGAAATGTGTATTGTCATCACGCCAGATCAACAAGATGAGTGGGCAGTGCGCGCACCACTGGCTGATTATCGACGACACTCCCCAGAGCAATTGATTGAAATCATTCGTCAAGCTGGCATCTCTGGGTTGGGCGGCGCCGGTTTTCCTACTGCAAAAAAAATGCAATCAGGCCTCGCTCGCACTGATATTTTGATCATCAACGCCGCCGAATGTGAACCTTACATCACGGCCGATGATGTACTCATGCAGCACCATGCCGCAGAGATCATCGATGGGATCAGTATTGTAGAGCACATTCTTAAGCCCAAATTAACCATCATCGGTATTGAAGATAACAAACCTGAAGCAATTCAAGCGTTAGAAGCCGCCGCAACACATAAAGACATCGTGATCCGCGTGATCCCAACCAAATACCCTTCAGGTGGTGAAAAGCAGTTAATTAAATTGCTGACCAACCAAGAAGTGCCTGCGGGTAAAATTCCAGCCGATATTGGCTTGATGGTACAAAATGTTGGCTCTATCTACGCGATTAAACGCGCCGTCATGGATGGCGAACCCCTGATTAACCGCGTAGTCACCTTAACGGGCAATACGTTTAAACAGCCCCGGAATGTCTGGGTTTTATTAGGCACACCCGTACAATATTTACTCGAACAATTTGGCTATAAGGCAGATAAAAAATTACCGCGTCTTATCATGGGCGGCCCGATGATGGGGTTCACCCTGCCTCATTCGCAAGTTCCGATCACCAAAACCACCAACTGCATTCTGGCACCCACTCGTAAAGAGATTGCCTCTTCACAACATGAAATGGCCTGCATTCGCTGTGGTCAGTGCGCGGAAGCCTGCCCGGCCTCCTTATTGCCTCAGCAACTGTTCTGGCACGCGAAAGCGGAAGAATATGATAAGTGTGAAGAACTGAACCTCAAAGATTGCATTGAGTGTGGGGCTTGTGCTTATGTTTGCCCCAGTGAAATTCCATTGGTGCAATACTATCGTCAAGCCAAGGCTGAGATAAAAACTCGCCAGCAAGAATCAGAAGCCGCTGAACGTGCCAGAGTACGTTTCGAAGAGAAAAAAGCACGTTTAGAACGCGATAAAGCCGATCGCGAGAATCGTTTCAAAAAAGCAGCCGATGAACGTCGCCAAGAGATGAAACACACAGGCGGCGACGATGCGATTGCGGCGGCCATTGCTCGCGTTCAAGCGCAAAAAGCACAAACAGAAAATAACCCAAGCACCGTAAAACCCGCCGTTGCTGCGGCTATTGCTCGCGCTAAAGCCAAGCAAGCCGAAGCACTGCAAGCAGGTCAAGTCGAGCCAGATAACGCTGAAATGGTTAAATTGCGCGAAGAGCGCAAACGTCAAGCTCGCGAGAAAAAAGCGCAGCAAACCAGTGCTGATGCACCACCAGCAGAAACTGGTGATGATAAAAAAGCAGCAGTCGCTGCCGCCATTGCTCGCGCAAAAGCGCGCAAAGCAGAGCAGCAAACGGCTCCAAGTGAACCTCAGCCAACGCTTGAACCTGCACCTACTCAACCTGAGGATGCCAAAAAAGCGGCAGTCGCTGCCGCCATTGCCCGCGCCAAAGCGCGCAAGGCAGAGCAGCAAACGGCGCCGAGTGAGCCTCAGCCAACGCTTGAACCTGCACCTGCTCAACCTGAGGATGCCAAAAAAGCGGCAGTCGCTGCTGCCATTGCCCGCGCGAAAGCACGCAAGGCAGAGCAGCAAACGGCTCCGAGTGAGCCTCAGCCAACGCTTGAACCTGCACCTATTCAACCTGAGGATGCCAAAAAAGCGGCAGTCGCTGCCGCCATTGCTCGCGCAAAAGCGCGCAAGGCAGAGCAGCAAACGGCGCCAAGTGAACCTCAGCCAACGCTTGAACCTGCGCCTACTCAATCTGAGGATGCCAAAAAAGCGGCAGTCGCTGCCGCCATTGCCCGCGCGAAAGCACGCAAAGCCGAGCAGCAAACAGCACAAGCGAAAAACAATCATAATTCTGAGGAGAATAATTAGTGGCCTTTTTTATTGCCAGCTCCCCCCATGCACACAGCAAACGCAGCACATCAGAACTGATGAAGTGGGTCGCCTTGTGCGCCTTACCGGGGCTTATCGCGCAAAGCTACTTCTTTGGTTGGGGTACTCTCATTCAACTGATGCTCGCTATCATCATCGCTTTGGCTTTTGAATCTGCCGTTATGCTACTGCGTAAGCGCTCACCACTGTTGGCAATCAAAGATTACAGCGCCGTGGTCACCGCTTGGCTTCTGGCCATTGCCATTCCTCCGATGTCCCCTTGGTGGGTTATCTTTATTGGCCTTATTTTTGCCATCATTATTGCAAAACACTTATACGGCGGACTAGGACAAAACCCATTCAACCCCGCCATGATTGCTTATGTGGTTTTGCTTATCTCTTTCCCTGTGCAGATGACCAGTTGGATTGCTCCAACGGAATTAGCCCCGGATCCCAGCTCGTTTAGTGATGCATTTTCACTTATTTTCAGTGGCTTCAACGTAGAAGGTTTATCACTACAACAAATCCGAACGGGTATCGATGGTGTCACTATGGCCACCCCATTGGACGCCGTAAAAACCGGATTACATAATGGTGAGACTCTGCATGAAGCGATGAGCCAGCCTCAATTTAGTGGGTTAGCGGGGCTTGGCTGGGAATGGGTTAACCTTGCCTATTTAGCTGGCGGCTTATTATTGATCAAACTACGTGTGATCAACTGGCATATCCCGATTGCGGTGCTGTGTGGTTTAGTAATGGCAAGTGCTTTCACTGCGCTTATTGAACCGGGAGCAACCGCCTCACCCTTGTTTCATTTGCTCTCGGGCGCGACTATGCTCGGCGCTTTTTTCATCGCAACCGATCCAGTCACCGCTTCGACAACCGTCAAAGGTCGCTTAATTTACGGCGCATTTATTGGCATGATGATTTTCATTATCCGCAGTTGGGGAGGCTTCCCTGACGGGGTAGCCTTCGCTGTATTACTTGCCAACATGTGTGTCCCACTGATTGATTACTACACTAAACCTCGAACCTACGGGCATTAAGGAGCGCTATGTTAACCGCCATTCGCAATAACGGTTTGATTCTCGCTATCTTTGCCTGTGCTTCAACAGGTGTTGTAGCGTTAACCCAATACCTAACAAAAGATCAAATAACCAAGCAAGAGCAGATTCAACTGCAATCGATTTTAAACCAAGTGATCCCGCACAGTTTGCACGACAACGAACTGTACAAATCCTGTACACTGGTGACTGATCCTGCACTTGGTACAGACCAACCTATGCACGCTTATATTGCCACACAAAACGGTGAACCGAGTGGACTGGCTATTGAAGCCATCGCACCTGATGGCTATAACGGCGCGATCAAGGTAATTATTGGCATCAAGCACGATGGCACCATCACAGGGACTCGCGTTCTGTCTCATCAAGAAACACCGGGGTTAGGTGACAAAATAGATTTACGCGTCACTGATTGGATATTGAGCTTTACTGGCAAGCAAGTCACTGAGCAAAATATCGAGACTTGGAAAGTGCGCAAAGATGGGGGACAATTTGATCAGTTTACTGGAGCGACGATTACGCCGCGAGCCGTCGTCAAAGCGGTGAAAAATACCGCTCAGTTTGTGAATCAACATCGAGAAGCACTATTAGCACAACCTTTTGACTGTAAAGGAGCCAGCAATGAGTGATCATAAGACACTGATTAAAAACGGGATGTGGAGCAACAACCCTGCGCTCGTTCAACAACTTGGACTGTGCCCTTTACTAGCGGTTTCTTCCACTGTCACGAATGCGCTAGGTTTAGGCGTTGCGACATTGCTGGTTCTCGTCTGTTCAAATGTCACCATCTCATTAGTACGAGATTATGTCCCCAAAGAAGTCCGTATTCCTGTGTTTGTGATGATCATCGCCGCACTAGTAACTTGCGTACAACTGTTAATGAATGCCTACGCTTACGGCCTGTACCTATCGCTAGGGATCTTCATTCCTCTGATTGTGACCAACTGTATCATCATCGGTCGCGCCGAAGCATTTGCCTCAAAAAATGCAGTGTTGCCTTCAGCACAAGATGGATTTTGGATGGGCATGGGAATGACCACTATTCTGGTCATTTTGGGCGCACTGCGTGAAGTAATTGGCAATGGTACACTGTTTGATGGTGCTGATTTATTACTGGGTCATTGGGCAACCATTTTACGCATTGAGGTCTTCCATTTTGACAACAGCTTCTTGCTTGCGCTCTTGCCGCCTGGAGCGTTTATTGGTGTTGGCTTTTTGATTGCAGCTAAAAATATCATCGATAAAAATCTGGCTGCTCGCCAACCTAAAGAACAAAAGCCCGTCATAGAACGAGCACGCGTCACTAACGCTTAGCGAAATCATAAGGAAGTTTTCCAAACGATGAATAATGTCAAACGAGTCGAGATCCTCGAGCGCTTACGGGCCAATAACCCGAAGCCAGAAACCGAGCTTAAATGGAGCACACCGTTTGAGTTACTGATCTCAGTACTGCTTTCTGCTCAAGCGACTGACGTCAGCGTTAATAAGGCCACTGACAAACTTTACCCTATTGCTAATACGCCACAAGCCATCTTTGAGCTTGGCGTTGATGGGCTAAAGCAATACATCAAAACCATTGGTTTATTCAATTCCAAAGCAGAAAACGTCATCAAAACTTGCCGTATCTTATTGGATCAATACGCAGGAGAAGTGCCTGAGAGCCGTGAAGCATTAGAATCGCTGCCCGGCGTTGGCAGAAAAACGGCCAATGTGGTATTGAACACCGCTTTCGGATGGCCAACCATCGCCGTTGACACGCATATTTTCCGTGTTTCAAATAGAACCAAGTTTGCGGTGGGTAAAAACGTTGATGAAGTGGAACAAAAGCTGCTCAAAGTCGTCCCTAAAGAATTCAAAGTTGATGTTCATCATTGGTTGATCTTACATGGTCGCTACACCTGTGTCGCAAGAAAGCCGCGTTGTGGCAGTTGTATCATTGAAGATCTTTGCGAATTCTCTGATAAAACTGACCTATAAAATTTAACCAGATCCCCAAAAGACTCAACTCTGCAAGTAGGCAGTAAGTAAACGAATTCCTTTGAACATAGATAAACTCTGTGATTGGAGTGGGTGAACGTAAGCCAACATCATCGCCACAGTGGTCGGGTGGAGATAGATATTTCATCAGAAAGTTAGGAGCTCAACATGTCAAATAGTCGTATTTTGCACACCATGCTACGCGTAGGCGATTTAGAAAAATCGATCGCGTTTTACACCAAGGTCATGGGTATGCAACTGCTTCGTACTAATGAAAATACAGAATACAAATACACATTGGCATTTCTGGGTTATGGCGATGAATCTCAGGGTGCGGTGATCGAACTGACCTATAACTGGGGCACCACAAGCTATGACCTAGGTAATGCTTTTGGCCACATCGCCATTGGTGTTGAAGATGTGTATACCACCTGTGACGCGATTAAAGCGGCTGGAGGTAATGTGACCCGTGAAGCTGGCCCAGTAAAAGGTGGCACCACACATATCGCTTTTGTGAAAGATCCTGATGGTTACATGATTGAACTTATCCAAAACAAACAAGCGTCAGCAGGTTTAGAAGGATAAGCCTCTTTGCGGCATCGGCTAGTTATATAAACTAGATGCGTAAGGTTTCCCGGATAACATCACAAAAAGCAGCCTTTGAAATGGGCTGCTTTTTTACTCTAACGTTATTAGATAATTGTTCGACCCAGTGAAATAACCACACGACGGTTTTTATCTTTGCCAATGGGTGATGCATTGTCGGCAATCGGCCTGCGTTTACCATAGCCTTGCACTTGAATGCGATCCTCAGGTAACCCCAGTGATTTAAAGTAATCTCTTAATACCTCAGCCCTACGCTCAGAAAGATCCTGGCTCACTCCTCGACTATCAACAGAGTCGGTATAGGTAGAAACCAACACCAAATCAATATCTTGGTTATAGCGAATATAGTCAGCAATTTGCGCAAGCCGTTTTTGCGAAGCTTTATTGAGTTGCACATTATCGCGGTCGTAATGCAGAATCGTAAATGAGATATCTTCAAAACTGTACGTCAGCAAATTGCTCACACAATCGCTAAACACGTTGTACTTCTCTTGAAAAAGAACCGACGAGAGAGCCACTTCAATGCGCTGATCTCGGCTTTGCCAATCTTGGTAGCTAAAGGTTGGATAGCGTCCTTTTTCCAATTCACTGAGTAGGCTCCAAGCGGTTTGACCACCGATGTAACCATCGAACTGTTTGAAGAATTGCAAATTGGTAATACGGTCTGCACTCTCACCCGGACGCCAACTCGGTGGTAATGACACTAAACTTACATTGCGAGTTTCGCCCATTGGACGACGCATTTTGAGTTCGAAATCGAGGTTAATCTTCTTATTCGCACGTGAAGAGAATTCAGCGTCACCGTAATTGGGGATCGGATGGACCAAACGGCACTCTAAAGGGGTATTCGTCACCATCTGCCACGTAGACTGCTGTGGTGTTGCCACATAACGCTTATCCATCGCCATAGGGGCAAAGGATGTCAGTATGCTGGTCATCACAATAGTGGCAGTAACCCATTTATTCATAACGATTTTATTCTCCGAGCGATACTACAACGATGGCGGAAAATTGCCGCTTCGCTTTCTATTGACTAAGTTAATGCAAAAATCTAGCCACATCACCACACTATCCAACGCATAGTGAAACCTGCATTTATTAACGTGTTTGGTTTTTATCGTAGAAAGAATCTGTAATAATGCCAGCCCTGTCACACAACCAAGAGCTAGCATGACTGAAGTAAATGAAGCATTGACACTGAAAAAGCGTTTCCGCGGTTATTTTCCCGTCGTCATCGACGTCGAAACAGCCGGTTTCAATGCAAAGACCGATGCACTATTAGAAATCTGCGCGATTACGTTGCGTATGGATGAACAAGGTGATCTGCACCCAGCATCGACGATTCACTTTCATGTTGAGCCTTTTGAAGGTGCCAACCTTGAAAAAGAGGCGCTTGAGTTTAATGGCATTCGTGACCCATTTAGCCCATTACGCGGTGCTGTCAGCGAAGCCGAAGCACTCAGAGAAATTTATAAGCTAGTCCGAAAAGAGCAACGCGACAATGACTGTAGCCGCGCGATCATGGTGGCGCACAATGCTACCTTTGACTTGAATTTCGTGATGGCAGCCAGTGAACGCTGCAAGCTAAAACGAGTCCCTTTCCACCCTTTTGCGACTTTTGATACCGCTGCGCTAAGTGGTTTAGCCTATGGGCAAACCGTTTTGGCCAAAGCGTGCAAATCCGCTGGGATGGAATTTGACAATAGAGAAGCGCATTCAGCGCTATACGATACGCAAAAAACAGCCGAACTTTTTTGCGGTATCGTCAACAAATGGAAGGCCCTTGGCGGATGGCCACTTGTTGAACCTTCAGAAAACAATAACAAGTAAACACAACTAACCGAGAAATATATGAATCCTGTAGTAATTTCTGTATGCATCATGCTGCTTCTTGCGCTGATGCGGGTCAATGTCGTCGTCGCACTGACATTTAGTGCGATCGTCGGTGGTTTAGTTGCAGGGATGAGTTTAAATGACGCTGTTTCTGCATTTGAAAGTGGCTTAGGTGGTGGTGCAACCATCGCACTAAGTTATGCGATGCTAGGCACCTTTGCCGTCGCGATTTCTAAATCTGGTATTACTGACTTACTGGCGCAAAACGTGATTAAGCGTATCCATGGCAAAGAGCATGGTGCGGCCACCACAGGTTTGAAGTATGCGGTTCTGGTCGCGCTGGTTCTAGTTACCATGTCATCGCAAAATATCATTCCTGTCCATATCGCCTTTATTCCGATTTTAATTCCACCGCTATTGGGCGTCTTTGCCAAGCTGAAGCTTGACCGCAGGCTGATTGCTTGCGTGCTCACTTTTGGCCTTATCACGCCCTATATGGTCTTGCCTGTCGGCTTTGGTGGGATTTTCCTCAATAACATCTTACTCAAGAATTTACGCGATAATGGCCTTGAAAACGTGACGGCAAGCCAAGTGCCGATAGCCATGCTGCTACCCGCCGCTGGGATGATTTTTGGCTTACTGGTCGCCATTTTCTTTACCTATCGTAAACCTCGCCAGTATCAAGAGACGGAACATACTGTCATTAATACCGAACCAAAAGCGATCAACAAAAAGCATATTTTGATTGCCGCGCTCGGTATTATCACGGCACTTGCCGTGCAACTGTCCACAGGTTCGATGATCATCGGCGCACTGGCTGGTTTTATGGTCTTCACTTTTGGTGGTGTGATTGCATGGAAAGAGACGCACGATGTATTCACCAAAGGTGTACATATGATGGCAATGATTGGCTTTATTATGATTTCAGCGGCCGGATTTGCCGCCGTGATGAAAGCCACCGGTGGCGTTGAGTCTCTGGTAGAAGCCTTATCAGTAAGCATCGGCGACAATAAAGCTTTATCCGCTTTATTAATGCTGATCGTCGGTTTGTTGGTCACTATGGGCATTGGTTCATCCTTCTCAACGATTCCAATCATCGCAACCATTTACGTGCCCCTTGCCCTCGCCTTTGGCTTTTCGCCTATGGCGACCATTGCGCTAGTGGGTACCGCTGCTGCGTTGGGCGATGCAGGCTCTCCAGCGTCAGATTCCACCTTGGGGCCAACGTCAGGCCTAAATGCGGATGGTCAGCACGAACATATTTGGGAAACGGTGGTTCCAACCTTTATCCATTATAATATTCCACTGATTGTGTTTGGCTGGATTGCAGCAATGATCCTTTAGTCAAACCCTGTTAACGAGCACAAAAAAGGCTTCCTAGATGGAAGCCTTTTTCTTTGCAGCCTATTTGGGGAGATGCGCTCGATTACGCGCCTTCGTTATGAATCTCTAGGTTGGCGAGATCTTGCTGGATTTCTCGAACCGTTTTTGCATCGTCGCTACGCATCGATTCAAGAAAATCAAGATACTGCTGATCAATATCGCCCGTGACATATTCGCCGTTAAATACCGACGCTTCAAATTTTGCAATATCGCGGTTACCCATACCAACGGCATCGACTAAATCTTCCAGATTTTGGAAAATCAGAGCATCGGCACCAATTCGCTGCGCAATTTCATCGGCATCTCGACCATGAGCAATCAACTCGTTAGCACTTGGCATATCAATACCATAGACGTTAGGGAAACGGATCTCAGGCGCGGCTGACACCATGTACACCTTGTTTGCACCAGAATCACGAGCCATCTCAATAATTTGCTCTGACGTAGTTCCACGCACTATCGAGTCATCCACTAGCAACACGTTTTTGCCCTTAAATTCAGAACGAATCGCATTGAGTTTACGGCGCACCGATTTTTTACGCTGTTGCTGGCCCGGCATAATAAATGTGCGGCCAACGTAGCGGTTTTTGACAAAACCTTGGCGATATGGAATATCAATCGCTTGTGCAATTTGCAATGCGATATCACACGAAGTCTCAGGAATGGGGATCACGACATCAATATCTAAGTCAGCAAATTCGTTCTTGATGCGCTCACCCAGCTTTTTACCCATTTCTACGCGCGCGCTGTAAACCGAAATTTTGTCGATAAACGAATCTGGGCGGGCGAAGTAGACAAATTCAAAAATGCATGGGTTAAGTGTTGGATTATCGGCACATTGTTTAGTAAATAGCTGGCCATCAAAGGTCGCATACACCGCTTCCCCGGGGGCAAGGTCACGCACAAAATCAAAGCCGACAGCATCTAGCGCCACCGACTCCGAAGCGGCCATGTATTCGGTACGGCCATCGACTTCACGTTTACCTAAGCAGATAGGACGAATACCATGCGGGTCACGAAACGCGATCATCCCATGCCCAATGATCATCGCGACAACAGCATAAGCACCGCGAATGGTGCGATGTACATTAGCGACAGCACGAAACACATCTTCTGCGGTTACATTGCCTCTGACTGTATCAATTTCATGCGCCAAGACGTTAAGCAGCACTTCGGAATCTGAAGTGGTATTGATATGGCGACGATCTTTTTCAAACAACTTCTGGCGTACTTCGTTGGCATTGGTGAGGTTGCCGTTATGAGCAAGCGTGATACCGAACGGGGAGTTAACGTAGAAAGGTTGAGCTTCTGAGGCACTCGAACTACCCGCAGTAGGATAACGCACATGTCCAATACCCACCGTTCCTTGAAGACGCTGCATGTGTTTTGCTTCAAAGACATCTTTCACTAAACCGTTCGCCTTACGCAGACGGAAACGATTGCTTTCTATGGTACAAATACCAGCGGCATCTTGGCCACGATGCTGCAATACCGTTAACGCGTCATAAATTGACTGGTTTACCAGCGTTGTACCCACGATTCCAACAATACCACACATGTCCTGATCCTCGATTTGCGACAGTAACTGGCGCTAAATCGCGCCAGAGAGAAAACTTGATGTTGCTTGTAAGTGCTCAAAGAACGGCGCAATGATACGGCTAAATTCCGGTACCAATTGCGAGCTCTTCCACCACTCTGAATTTGGAAATGCGGTAAACGCATCCATAAAAAACAAGGCAGCTGAAACAATCAACACACCACGCAATGCTCCAAAAACAATGCCCAGTACCCGATCAGTTCCAGATAGGCCCGTTTTTTGTACCAATTGAGCAATCACATAGTTAATGATCGCTCCGACAATGAGTGTTGCAACAAACAGTGCTGCGATGGCCGCGCCATTACGAAACATGTCATCTTTGATATTTGAAAAATACACCGCAAGTTTTGCGTAGTATTGGCTGGCAATAAAAAATGCACCGAACCATATCACTAATGACAACGCTTCTTTAGCAAAGCCACGGACTAAACTGATCAATGCCGATAGGCCGATCACACTTAAAATGACAATATCTAACCAATTCATGAGTTCTACATCTTAAGTTGGCGCGCATTTTAACAGAAAAAAACGCGACGCAAACGTTTTCTTATGGGTTTAGTGGTTTAAATTTGAGCAATTGACCTTTTGCACCGGTAATTTTTTCCAGTTCTAAGAGTTGACGCTCAAGCTTAGTTTTGGAAACATCTGGGCCAATAATGATCCGAGTGAAGCCATTTTCTTGCTTAGTATGGGCTTGATAACCCCGTTTTTGCAGATCTTTAACCACGGTTTTTGCGTTTTCGGCATTCTTTAATGCCATCAACTGAATGAGCCAAGCACTATCTTGGTAATCATTTCTTTCCGCCGTTTCTTTCACTTTCACAGTGAGTGGCTTGCTCTGCGTTGCTGCGTCGCTCTGGTTAGTTTGTGCGATCACTTCCACAGGCGAATCGGGCAACGCGACTTGATCTTCAACGGGGTCGAGAATTTCAAACTTCTCTACGTCGCTGTCTAATTCGGGCTTAATTGGGATGCTGGCGATATCTTCTTTGTAGTGGGTCTTTTTGCCATCCAATACATCAGGTAACACTATCACCCCTATCGCCACCAATATAATCGTTCCTACCAAGCGGCTCTGAAACTTACTTGCCATTTATACTCCTTTGTTCTGCCAGTGCTCTAATACTTCACCCACAGTATGAAACGACCCAACTACGATAATGACATCATTGCTATCGGCTTGTGTCATCGCGGCTTCAAAAGCACTGACTGGGTTAGCAAACGGTTTAACGCCAGGCTCAAGGTAATGACACAGTTCATTCGCTTGCGCGGCTCTAGGGCCACTTAATGAAGCAGGATACCAAACGTTAGCGATTGATTTCAGTTGATGAAGCGTGGCCTTCACATCTTTATCGTGCAGCATGCCAACTACCACATGGACCTTTTTGTGTGCGTAACGCTGTTTGAGCTGCGCCACCAAATATTCGGCCGAATGGGGATTATGTGCAACATCAAGAATGATTTCTGGGCTATCACTGATTTTTTGCATCCGCCCAGCAAGTGTTGCGTTGCTAAGCCCATTGACGATATTGACATCACTCACAGCTAAACCGGAGCAGCCGAGTGCCATTAATGCCGTAGCCGCATTAGGCAAGGGCAAGCGAGGGAGCGGTAAATCAGATAACTCAAATGGACCACTTCGCCAATTCCACGTTGTTTCAGAGGCCAGTTCATAGGAAAACTGAATACCGACTTGGTACATCTCCGCACCAATATCATCGGCATGCGCTGCAACCGTTGGTGGTGGCTTAGGCTGGCCGCAAATAGCGGGTTTACCTGCGCGATAAATCCCCGCTTTCTCATAGCCAATAACATTGATGTCATCGCCGAGCCAATCCACGTGATCAATCGCCAAGCTGGTGATCACAGAAACATCGTGATCCACGATATTGGTCGCATCAAGTCGGCCACCTAGCCCAACTTCCAATAAAATGACATCCACCGCTTGCGTTTGAAATAAACGCAGCGCCGCCAATGTACCGAACTCAAATAGGCTTAAACTGATGTCACCCCGTTGCGCTTCAACAAAAGCGAAGGCTTGCGTATGCTGTTCATCGCTGAGCTCAAGCGCATTAATACGCACGCGTTCGTTATAACGGATAAGATGAGGTGAGCTATAAACGCCCACGCGATAACCTGCATCCAATAAAATGGCTTCCATCAATGCACAGGTCGAGCCTTTGCCATTCGTTCCAGCCACGGTAATTACGGTAGGTGCAGGTTTAATAAGATTCGCTTTTTGAGCCACAGCTTGAACACGATCCAAGCCAAGGTCGATAGCGGAGGTATGAATATTCGCTAAATAATCAAGCCACATCGCAAGAGAGGATGTGGCTTGTGGGATAAGGTTTTGAGTCATCTAACGTTTATAACCATTAAGCAGTTAGTGTGTTAGTGCCTACTTTAACCTTTTTCGTGCGCTTCTGGTACAGCGTAATCAGGTTCAATCGGTGAATCATCAACAGAAACGACCAATGGTGAACTGTGATTGGTCAATTTAGCGATCAATCCCCCCACGCGTTGACGCATTTCACGGCGATCGACAATCATATCAATCGCACCATGCTCAATTAGGAATTCGCTACGTTGGAAACCTTCAGGTAGATCTTCACGTACCGTTTGTTCGATAACTCGACGACCTGCAAAACCAATCAGTGCTTTAGGTTCACCAATATTGATGTCACCAAGCATCGCTAAACTTGCCGATACGCCACCCATGGTCGGGTCCGTCATCACTGAGATATAAGGTAAGCCTTTGCTTGATAAACGTTCAAGCGCCGCACTGGTTTTTGCCATCTGCATCAATGACATTAACGCTTCTTGCATACGCGCGCCGCCACTGGCAGAAAAGCAGACCAAACCACAGTTGTTTTCTATAGCGGCATCAACAGCTCGTACGAAACGCGCACCAACGACAGACCCCATTGAACCACCCATGAAAGAAAACTCAAAAGCACAAGCAACCAAAGGCATACCCAATAGTTCGCCTTGCATCACCACAAGAGCGTCTTTCTCACCACTGCTTTTTTGAGCGGCTGAAAGGCGTTCTTTATAACGTTTTGAGTCTTTAAACTTGAGTTTATCTTGCGGCTCTAACTCGTCACCAATCTCGACACGATTCTGTTCATCAAGAAAAGTCTCTAAGCGGCGACGTGCTTTCATGCGCATGTGATGATCACATTTAGGGCACACTTCCAAGTTACGCTCAAGCTCAGCGTGATATAACACTTGCTCACAAGAAGTACATTTAGTCCAAACCCCTTCAGGGATGGATGCTTTACGCGAAGTTACGATATTGCTTTTTTCTAAAATCTTTTCAAGCCAACTCATGGAAGACCTTTACTCTTAACTCTCTCGCGTGATTGCGAAAGATACAAATTTGGGATTTATGCGTGAGGATTAAAACATATAAAATGCTTAGTGTAGACAAAAAACTGGTTGTACCTATTTTCTGGCTGTCATTTTCACACACGTCACGACTCTGTTTTGGACACTTTACGCGTTATTAGTTCAAATTATCAGCTAAAAATAGCGGCCCAAGCGACTCTTTTGGTAAAGAAAATTCTTCTGGATAATCAACAGCAACCAAATATAATCCTTCAGCTTTGGCTGTTGCACCCGCCAGTTTTCTATCTTTGGCTTCAAGCAACCATTTTATCCATTCGGGAGGCTGCTCACCACGGCCGACAACGATGAGGCTACCGGTAATATTTCGCACCATATGATGGACAAAAGCATTTGCTTTAATGTCGATAACGACATAGTTGCCATGCCGAGTCACATTCAAATGCATGACGTTTCGCCAAGGACTATTCGATTGACAATGCACAGCGCGAAAAGAGGTGAAATCATTTTCGCCCAATAAAAGCTGCCCTGCTTGCTGCATTTTCTCAACGTCTAAATCGCCATGATAATGACTGACACCTGAAGATAATATGCCAGGGCGATAAGCATGATTATAAATGATGTAGCGATAACGGCGTGCTGTAGCCGAAAAGCGAGCGTGAAAATCGCTTGAAACCTCAGTTGCCCAACGAACAGCGATATCTTTTGGTAAATGAGCATTGACACCCATTGTCCAAGCGACCATTTTTCGGCAAGCCGTAGTATCAAAATGTATCACCTGCCCTGTGCCGTGAACCCCTGCATCGGTGCGCCCCGCACACAATACTTCAACCGGATGGTTCGCCACAACTGTGAGTGCTTTTTCTAATTCTTCTTGGACACTTTTAACGTCACGTTGTCGCTGCCAACCATAGTATTGAGAACCATTGTACTCAATACCTAAAGCGATTCTCATCATCTGATTCTCTTTGAAAATGGGTCGGGCAGTATAATCGCAATCAAAAAAAAATTCTAATCGACAAGCCATCTACCCCGACAACTTTCAATGTGAAGTTCAGGTCATCTGCAAGTCAGAAAAGGCTATTCAATAACAACGAGGCCGTATATTCACGGCCTCGTTTGTTTTTAAGCTCGGCGATTAATGCTGTCAATCAAGGATTTCGCTTCTCGTCGAATATCATCACTACCATCAACAATGGCTTCCTCTAACAGTTTTATCGCCCCTTTATCATCGTTCATCTCGATGTAAATTTTGGCGAGGTCAAGCTTACCCGCCGCCTCAGAGTTATTGTCTACATCGATATCACCAATGTCACCAATCACATCCGGAAATTCACTTAAACCAACATCTAACTTGAGTTCTTCATCTTCAGGGCTAATCCCCTCTTCACCCTCAACTTGAGCCATTAGCTCATCGATGGTCATGTACTGGCTCTTTTGGGCTTCAAAATCATCGAGTTCATCTTGAATTCCCCAGTTTTCATCAAGAATTTGAGGCTCGTCGGTTTGGATATCATCGTTCCAAACGGCAAGCTCTTCTTCAGGCACGTCATCTGGGATGGAAGCTTGTTGATCTGGCGTTAAATTAAAACCGTTCCAATCTTCACCGCCTACCTCTAACATTGCATCAATATTCATACCAGCACTATCAATGGTACGAGCATCTAATGGTCGATCAAAAGAGAATGGCGCAGAAGATACACTTTCCTCATCTAGCCAATCTTTTAAGGCTTTCTCATCGAACTCCTGTTTTGAAACACTCTGCAATTGGTCTGTGTCATCATCTTCTAAAAGCGGCTGTTGATCTGTTTCTAGTGCTGGTTCGTTAATTGGAGCAAGTGCATCTTCTTCATCGAATTCAGGCAAGGCTTGCTCGTCAATCGCTTCAAAACTTTCTTGAGCAACAGGCTCTGACGCCGCTTCTTGAGGCTCGGCTATCGCATCCGCCAGCGCGTCTTCTTCTGTGTACTCTGGCAGCTCAAGATCCGTAAGGTCGCTCTCGTCTTCCTTTTCATCAAGAGAAGGCTCGCTAATTGAAGCAAGTGCATCTTCTTCACTAAATTCAGGTAAGGATTGCTCGTCAATCGCTTCAAAACTTTCTTGAGCAACAGGCTCTGACGCCGCTTCTTGAGGCTCGGCTATCGCATCCGCTAGCGCGTCTTCTTCTGTGTACTCTAGCAGCTCAAGATCCGTAAGGTCGCTCTCGTCTTCCTTTTCTTCTAGAGAAGGCTCACTAATTGAAGCAAGTGCATCTTCTTCACTAAATTCAGGCAAGGCTTGCTCGTCAATCGCTTCAACACTTTCTTGATCAACAGGCTCTGACGCCGCTTCTTGAGGCTCGGCTATCGCATCCGCTAGCGCGTCTTCTTCTGTGTACTCTGGCAGCTCAAGATCCGTAAGGTCGCTCTCGTCTTCCTTTTCTTCTAGAGGAAGCTCGTTAATTGAAGCGAGTACATCTTCTTCACTGAATTCAGGTAAGGCTTGCTCGTCAATCGCTTCAAAACTTTCTTGAGCGACAGGCTCTGACGCCGCCTCTTGAGGCTCAACTATCGCATCCGCCAGCGCGTCTTCTTCTGTGTACTCTGGAAGCTCAAGATCCGTAAGGTCGCTCTCGTCTTCCTTTTCTTCTAGAGGAGGCTCGTTAATTGAAGCAAGTGCATCTTCTTCACTAAATTCAGGTAAGGCTTGCTCGTCAATCGCTTCAAAACTTTCTTGAGCAACAGGCTCTGACGCCGCCTCTTGAGGCTCAGCTATCGCATCCGCCAGCGCGTCTTCTTCTGACGGCTCTGGCAGTTGGACTTCGGAAAGCTCGCTCTGTGACTGTTCTTCTAGCGATGGCTCATTAAAGGAAGCAAGGAGATCTTCTTCTTCGAATTCCACTAACTTGTCATCGTGGAGCTCCTCAACATGGTCCTTTGCCGATGATTCTGCTGAATTGGTTTGAAGCGGCTCAACATCAGCTTGGCTTGGTTCTTCGTCTTCTAGCTCACCAATGTCCCAGTCTTCATCTTGTGGAACTCCAAATTCGTTAGGGCTGACTTCTGGTTTGCTAACCTGTGCGGGTTCTATTTTTTCCGGGGATGTCGAGCTGCTTAGAGGTTGCTCCTCATTCGGCTTCAGATCCGGATAACTTGCCCCTTCAATTTCTGGGTTAAAATCAAATGAGTCGTCGATAAATTCTTCATCGATGTCGCCATCAACCACTCCCATCTGTTCATCATCCAGTAGAGGATCTTTTTCAGGAGCGGCACTTAGCAGATCGTCAATGAAGATGTCGCTGTTAAACTCGGAATCTTCAACGCTATCGTTTTCATTATCCAACAACTCGCTATTTTGCTGTTCGGTCTCTTCGATATTCTGAGCATGCTGCTCGATTTCCAGCAACTCTTCAAATAATGCCGTACCATCTTCTTCAGCGAGACTATCCTTATCTTCAGCACCTTCTTGCTCTTGGTCTGCCTTTTCAAAGTCAAGTGATTCAGAACCATTGTCAGTAAATAGTTCGTCCAATAGCTCTGTACTATTCTCATCCAGCTCGGTTTCAATGTCGGATTCCGTAGTTTCTTCACCCAATAACTCATACAGAGTTTGATCACCAGTGAAGTCAACATCATCAATATCTTCTTCGCTCGAAGCGATGTCTTTATCGGGCTGCACAAGTTCTTCAAGTAAGTCGGTGCTTTCCGATAAGTCTGTCTCGCTCTCTTCATCATCACCGAGTAGCTCATCGAGCAGTTCGACACTGTCACTATCAATTGCTAGGACATCTTCATCTTGCTCTTCTAATAATTCATCCAGCAGCGCTGTTTCAGTGGAGGAATCAGTTTCTATTGAGGTGAGGTCAGATTGCGCTTCAATCGTTGCGAATAGATCATCAAGTTCACTATCCGACGCTAGCTCTGCTTCTTTTAAATCGAAGTTACCGCCGGTTTTTGCTAGCTCGGGCTCTTCTGAATCCAAGTTGAAATCATCTTCGGACTCATCCAATAATGAATCAAAGTCAAAACTATCATGATGATCGTCATCACTATTGGCGGCAAACAAATCGTCAAGTAGCGATTGATCTAAAGTATCGCTTCCGAGATCTTCAGCTTTATCATCTCCAGCCAATAACGCGTCAATGTCGTCTTCAGAGATGGAATCATCATCATCGGATAAATCAAATTCTGTTTCGCCGTCATCTTCATCTAATAACGCTTCGTCTAAAGCTCGCGCCATCTCATCGAGACCGACAGCTTTTTCGTCAGCACCAACACTGATGCCGTTACTGCTAGCGGTCAAATCTTCTAAATCCGCAGCAAGATCACCATCATCGCCGATACTCGCAAATGGGTCTTCGCCATCTTCACCTTCGAGGTTGAAGTCTAAATCTGTATCGTCTAAATCGGCAAAAATGTCCGATTCTTGCTCAGCATTGTCATCGATTTCATCATCCAGTGTGATGTCGTCACCAAATAACTTCTCACTATCATCAGACTCACCAAACAAGTCATCATCCAGCATTAAATCATCGTCAATATCTTCAAGGCTGCCAGCAGCCATTGGCGTTATGGGCTCTTGATTACCTTGAGTGACAACAGGCTGCTCCGTTGGCTTGGATCGGCGGCCAAGCAACATCACAACCAGTAAACCAATTAACAAACCAGGAATAAGGGCGAGAGCGGCGACCAACCAAGAGTTGGAAAGCAGTTGATCAAGTGCACTTGGTGCAAGCTTTTGCGCCTCTAGTGCTTTTCGACGTTCTTCATCAAGTAGCTTTTCAACTTCAGAGCGAATGCGGTTTTCGTCACCGAGTTCTCCTTTAAGTGCATCGACTTCAGATTGAACATCTGCCAGCATCAAACGTAACTTATGATTTTTCTCTTCAAGCGCCAGTAATTCAGTATCAGATTTCGCAACTTGTGTGCCAATATCTTTTAGCACAGGTTCACTCTTCGTCTTTTCAACAACTGGTTGAGCGGCAATAGAGGCAATTGTTTTTTCAGGCAAAGCTGTAGAAGCAGCAGTAACAGGCGCTGTTGGCTGCGCCGTATTAGCATTCAATTTGGCTTGATGCGCGGCCATGATATTGACCGCTTCTTGGGTGGGCGCACTATTTACCTGTGCCAATGATGGAACACGTAAGTTGCTACCTGGGATCAAACTGTGAATATTTTGATTTTCGAACGCCTGAGGGTTTAGCCGATAAATGGCCAGCAGGGTTTGTTGTACAGTGACGTTATTCGATGGACGTAGTCGAGTGGCAATAGACCACAAAGTGTCGCTGTCTAAGGTTGGCCCAAAAAACGTCGATGGTTGGCTATTAGCCTGCTGAAGATTACGAGTTTGAGTGAGATTTTCTGAAAATTGAGGAGAAGACTGGATCTCACCATTCGGCCCAACCAGGCGAATGCTCTCGGCACTAACGATAGAAGTCTGAGTCACGGCAACCATTGCTATCGGCAACAGTAGACGCTGAAAAATTTGACGCATATAAGGCTCAGCTATGTGCTTGGAATAAATAAATACGATGATCTGTTTAATATATCGGATAACGCTAGCAAAACTATAGGACGCAAGGTAAAAAATGTGTCACGACTACGATAATCGCAGGAATCTCACACATTTTTCCCCGTTAAGTGAGCTTGCTCAGACAAAACAGTACCATAATAAAAAGAAAGGCCAGCATTGGCTGACCTTTTTAAATAGTACTTAAGCTTACTCTGCGTCTATTTTTGCCCAAGTGTCACGTAGACCCACTGTGCGGTTAAAAACCAACGCTTCTGGTTTAGAATCTTTCGAGTCAGCACAGAAATAACCCATGCGCTCAAACTGATAACCTTGCTCCGCGTGTGCCGACATCAAACTAGGCTCAACAAAACCATTAATTTTAACCAATGAATCCGGGTTAATAGTTTCGGCAAAGTTGTCAGCTGCCGCCGGGTTGGGAACGGTAAATAGGCGATCATACAAACGAATTTCAGCTGGCAAGGCTTTATCGGCGGATACCCAGTGAATAACACCTTTCACTTTGCGTCCATCTGCCGGGTTTTTACCCAGAGTATCCATATCGTAAGTGCAGAATATTGTCGTAATATTGCCTTGTGCATCTTTTTCAATGCGCTCTGCTTTTATTACGTAAGCGCCGCGTAAGCGAACTTCTTTGCCTAGCACTAAACGTTTGTATTTCTTGTTGCCTTCTTCACGGAAATCTTCACGTTCAATCCACAATTCGCGAGTAAATGGAACTTCACGTTCGCCCATTTCAGGCTTGTTTGGATGATTTGCCAGCGTTAACGTCTCGACTTTACCCGCCTCAAAGTTTTCTATCACCACTTTTACAGGGTCAAGAACCGCCATGGCGCGAGGCGCATGTTCGTTTAAGTCTTCACGGATACAAGACTCTAACGAACTGAATTCGATCATATTTTCCTGTTTTGTCACACCTATGCGTTTGCAAAACTCACGAATCGATGCTGGTGTGAATCCACGGCGGCGTAAACCTGAAATCGTCGGCATACGTGGGTCATCCCAACCATCCACTAATTTTTCCGTAACCAGCTGGTTTAGTTTACGCTTAGACATTACCGTGTATTCAAGGTTTAAACGGCTAAACTCATACTGATGTGGTCGACAATCAATCGTGATATTTTCCAACACCCAATCGTACAGACGGCGGTTATCTTGAAACTCTAGGGTACAAATTGAGTGCGTGATCCCTTCCAAGGCATCCGAGATACAGTGGGTAAAATCGTACATTGGATAAATGCACCATTTGTTACCCGTTTGGTGATGCTCTGCGAAACGAACACGGTAAAGCACAGGATCGCGCATCACCATGAAGGATGACGCCATGTCAATCTTGGCACGTAAACACGCTTTGCCTTCTTCGAAACCACCAGCGCGCATTTTCTCAAATAGCGCTAGGTTTTCTTCAATGCTGCGATCGCGGTACGGACTTGGCTTACCTGCTTGAGTCAATGTACCTCGATATTCACGGATCTCTTCTGGACTGAGCTCTTCAACATAAGCCAGACCTTTTTGGATCAGCTCAACCGCGTATTGGTATAGTTTGTCAAAATAATCTGACGAATAACAAACATCACCAGACCATTGGAAGCCGAGCCATTTCACGTCGGCTTTGATTGACTCAACGTACTCCATATCTTCTTTTTCAGGGTTTGTATCGTCAAAACGTAAATTACACTGTCCCTGATAGTCCTGAGCAATACCAAAGTTTAAGCAGATAGATTTAGCATGACCGATGTGCAGGTAACCATTTGGCTCGGGCGGAAAACGAGTATGCACACTTGTGTGTTTGCCATCCGCTAAATCTTTATCAATGATTTGGCGAATAAAATTCGATGGACGAGCCTCAGCTTCACTCATCTATAGCACCTCAAAATTATTTAGTATCGTCAGAAGATTTTTCTGTATGTAAGAGCAGTAATGCTTGCAGAAACAGAAAGTTTGTCGCTAATGATCCACAATTATCCGCTCTTGCACAATAAAAAGTGGGCATTTCCTGCGATTATTTCAAGACATTGCCTTTTGTCTGGCTAGGCTAAGCAAAATTTCAGGCAAAGGGCGTAAGAAATAGGCAAAAGCTACCGTTGTGGGCAGCCTTAAATTTGAATAGCGCTCATTTGATGAATAAGAAAAACCTCTGCATGAAGCAGAGGCTTTAAAATAACCTAATCATCCGTTGCGATTAAGACTAAGGAAGTTTCACGCTAGAAAGATCTTCGTTTGCATTGATAGACTTCATCTCACCAGCAACGATTTCAGCAAGAGGGCCTAAGATAACTTGTAGGTTATTAGTACCCAGTTTCACCACACCCATGGCACCCAATGCTTTTAATGTTTTCTCGTCGATAATACTCATGTCATTGACAGATAAACGTAAGCGAGTGATACAAGCATCGATGTTAGATAGGTTGCTGTGACCGCCTAGAGCTTTAAGGTATTGTTTAGCGAGCTCAGAAGACTCTTTCGCGCCTGATACTTTGCTATCGCTGTCGTCATCTTCGCGACCTGGTGTTTTAAGGCCAAATTTCAAAATAACGGTACGGAAAATTACATAGTAGAGAGCAAAGAACACAATACCTTGAACTATTAGCATGTACCAATTAACCGCCAGTGGGTTACGTGATGACAATACCATATCCACAAGGCCTGCAGAGAAACCGAAACCCGCAATCCACTGCATTGAAGCAGCAATGAATACTGATAGACCCGTCAATGCTGCATGCAGTACATATAGTGCAGGAGCAAGGAACATGAACGAGAATTCTAGAGGTTCAGTTACACCGGTAAAGAATGAAGCAAAACCAGCTGCAATCATAATAGAAGCAACTTTCTCTTTATTCTTCGCTGTAGATGTGTGGTAAATAGCCAATGCCGCACCAGGTAGACCGAACATCATAATAGGGAAGAAGCCTGCTTGGTACATACCCGTTACGCCTGGGATACCAGTACCCTCAGCGATAGATTTTGCACCACCTAAGAAGTTAGGAATGTCGTTAATACCCGCAACGTCAAACCAGAATACTGAGTTCAGTGCGTGATGAAGACCAACAGGGATTAGCAAGCGGTTAAAGAACGCATAGATACCTGCACCCGCAGAACCTAGACCTTGAATCGATTCACCAAACGATACTAGACCACCATAAACATGCGGCCATACATACATCAGAACGAAGGCGATAAAAATACCAGCAAACGACGTCAAAATAGGTACTAGGCGTTTGCCAGAGAAGAAGGCTAATGCTTTATGCAATTCTACAGTAGAGAAGCGATTGTAGATTTCAGCAGAAACAATACCTACTAAAATACCAACAAACTGGTTGTTGATTTTACCAAAAGCAGCAGGAACTGCGCTTGGATCAATACCTTGGATCTGTGCAACGGCTCCTGGAGAAAGCAAAGTCGTCACGACTAAGAAACCAACAAAACCCGACAATGCAGCAGCACCGTCTTTATCTTTAGACATACCGTAAGCCACACCAACAGCAAACAGTACAGACATGTTATCAATGATTGCAGCACCTGCTTTAATCAGGAATGCAGCCAAGGCACTGTTTGAACCCCACCCATTTGGGTCGATCCAATAACCAATACCCATTAGTATCGCGGCAGCTGGCAATGTGGCAACTGGTACCATCAACGCCTTGCCTACTTTTTGAAAGTATCCAAGAATATTCACCTTAAGTTCCCCCTATAGGATTTAGGATTTTTTGTATTTGGTTGAGCCACTTATTTTAGTCGCTCAATTTAGTCAAACTCAGTTTATGATATTAATTTTGCTCCGCAAATTAAAACCTTATCATTTGTGATCATAATCACCACAATCTGCCAAATAC
>NZ_NDIO01000283.1:0-6788 GCF_002241085.1 Vibrio sp. V03_P4A6T147 | reverse complement strand
AATACAAAGGTTTTTGATAGCGAGATCATAAAACTTATTTTACAATTAAAAAAAATGGAAATTAGGCGATAATATTTGCCTCTTTCATCGTCGAATAGCATGTAAGCTAAACAACCCCGACTGGCTTTTTTCGTATAAAATGCAAACTATAACCATCAAATAACCCAGTCAAAACGAGCACTTAATTTTAATGTCATCCAGCATTGGCTGTTTGCTAGCAAGATAATTCGCGACCTAATTGAAGTAAGAAAAGAAAGCACCGTACTGGCACATTCCACCTTTCATTTCGTCGCCTCGCCAAATTTATAAAATATTGATAGATAAGGATTTGATAATTATGTACGCACTAACTAACTGTAAAATCTACACTGGCAGTGATGTGCTAGTTGACCATGCTGTGATTATCAACAACGAGTTGATTGAAGCGGTCTGTTCTATTGCGGATTTACCACAAGATATAGCGACACAAGATTTAAATGGTGCAAACCTAAGCCCAGGCTTTATCGACCTGCAATTGAATGGTTGTGGCGGTGTGATGCTGAATGATGAAGTAACCGCGACTACGATGCAGACCATGCATAAAGCCAACCTAAAATCAGGATGCACAAGCTTTTTGCCAACGTTAATCACCTCTTCAGACGAAGACATGCGCAAAGCGATTTCTGCCGCACGTGAATATCACTCTCAATATAAAAACCAATCACTGGGTTTACACCTTGAAGGGCCATATCTTAATGTGATGAAAAAGGGCATTCACAGTGTGGATTTCATCCGCCCTTCAGATGACAACATGATCGCCACTATGTGTGAAAATAGCGATGTGATTGCTAAAGTGACATTGGCGCCAGAGCACAACAATCCAGAACACATTGAACGTCTGGTGAAAGCTGGCATTGTGGTATCGATTGGTCACACTAACGCAACTTATACTGAAGCACGTAAAAGCTTTGAATCAGGCATCACCTTTGCCACACACTTATTTAATGCCATGACGCCGATGGTTGGACGTGAACCCGGTGTCGTTGGTGCAATTTATGACACCCCAGAAGTTTATGCTGGCATTATTGCTGATGGCTTTCATGTTGATTATGCTAACATCAGAATTGCTCACAAAATCAAAGGCGAAAAGCTTGTATTAGTGACCGATGCCACAGCTCCTGCAGGCGCTAACATGGATTACTTTATTTTTGTCGGTAAGAAAGTATATTACCGTGATGGTAAGTGTGTTGATGAAAACGGCACACTGGGCGGCTCAGCACTCACTATGATTGAGGCAGTGCAAAACACTGTTGAGCACGTTGGTATCGCATTGGACGAAGCTCTGCGGATGGCAACTCTGTATCCGGCAAAAGCAATTGGTGTGGATCACAAACTAGGCCGAGTAAAAAAAGGCATGGTGGCGAACCTCACTGCATTTGATAGAGACTTCAATGTTCAGGCGACGGTTGTTAACGGACAATACGAGCACAATTGATAATGAATGGCGGACAAATAGGTAACGTAGATTTAGTCAAACAACTCAACAGCGCAGCAGTGTACCGATTGATCGACCTACAAGGTCCGATATCTCGTATTCAAGTTGCCGATGTGAGCCAACTTGCTCCAGCAAGTGTTACAAAAATAACCCGCCAACTTCTAGAACGCGGCCTCATTAAAGAGGTCGCACAACAAGCCTCTACCGGCGGACGTAGAGCCATCTCCTTAACAACCGAAGTCGCCCCTTTTCACTCTGTCGCCGTACGTTTAGGCCGAGATTACATTCAGCTCAGCCTGTATAATTTAGGGGGCAAAGAACTCGCGTCGGACTATCACGAGTTTCACTATTCTCACCAAACACAATTAATTGAGGGACTCCTTTTCCACCTCAATACCTTTATCAAACAACAGCAAGAGCGAATCGAACAGTTCATTGCCATTGGTATTGCCCTACCCGGCTTAGTCAACCCAGAAACGGGTGTCGTAGAATACATGCCCAACATTGCTATTGATGCACTCGCTTTAGGTGACATCATTCGTGATAATTTTCATGTTGAATGTTTTGTTGGCAACGACGTGCGCGGTATGGCGCTTGCCGAACATTATTTTGGTGCCAGCAAAGACTGTCAAGACTCTATCCTAGTCAGCGTTCACCGAGGAACTGGTGCTGGCATTATCGTCAATGGTCAAGTATTCCTAGGCTATAACCGTAACGTGGGTGAAATTGGTCATATCCAAATCGACCCACTCGGAGAACAGTGTCAATGCGGAAATTTCGGCTGTTTAGAAACGGTAGCCGCAAACCCGGCTATTATATCTCGTGTTAAAAAACTGATTGCTCAGGGCTATGAATCTAGCCTAGCGAATATAGAGAGCATTACCATCAATGATGTATGTGAGCACGCCAATCTCGGTGATGAGCTAGCAAAACAGAGCTTAATTCGAGTGGGTAATCAACTCGGTAAAGCCATTGCGATGACCATCAACTTGTTCAACCCACAAAAAGTGGTAATTGCAGGTCAAATTACAGCCGCTCAAGAGATCGTATTCCCCGCGATTCAACGAAATGTAGAGAATCAATCACTCAAAACTTTCCACACCAATTTACCCATAGTCGCGTCGCAGATTGATAAACAACCAACCATAGGTGCAATAATAAAAGGCTGTGTCGTCATGACACAGCCTTTTTTACAACCAAAACATTATTTTTAAACCAAAGCATTACTAAAGGAATTTATGGAACTTATCCTAATTTCAACGGCTTTTTTCGCAGGGTTTATTGCCTTGAAATGCAATTTACCTCCGTTGGTTGGCTTTTTAGTTGCTGGGTTTGGCCTTAATGCTGCTGGCTACCACAGCAGCGATACCATTCTGACCCTAGCCGATCTAGGGGTTACCTTATTGCTGTTCACAATTGGACTTAAGCTAGAGATTAAAACCTTACTTGCGAGAGAGATTTGGGCTGGTGCCACGGTTCATAACCTCCTTTCGACAGGGATTTTCAGCATTGCTTTATTGATATTCAAATATTTAGGGGTTAGCTCTCTGGCCTCCATGTCAATTGAACAATTAGTTCTGCTTGGTTTTGCTTTGTCATTCTCCAGTACTGTTTTTGCGGTGAAATCACTGCAAGAGAAAGGAGAAATGAACGCGACATACGCCACTATCGCCATCGGTATTCTTGTGATGCAAGATATCTTTGCTGTCATATTTTTAACCGTCTCGACAGGAAAACTTCCTCATTGGTACGCTGCCACTTTATTGATCCTACCCTTTATGCGGCCACTATTTTACAAACTGCTCGACTGGGTTGGTCACGGTGAAATGCTTGTTCTGTTTGGTATATTTTTTGCCTTAGTGGTCGGAGCAGGATCATTTGAATTGGTTGGGATGAAACCCGATCTTGGTGCTCTGATTTTAGGCATGCTGCTAGCAGGCCATCGCAAAGCATCTGAGCTGTCAAAATCACTCTTTAATCTAAAAGAGCTGTTTCTCGTCTGCTTTTTCCTCAATATTGGGCTATCAGAACAGCCCACAATGACTGGGTTTGCGCTCGCATTGTTGCTCTTACTGCTGCTTCCCATCAAAGGTATCCTCTATTTTTGGGTACTCAACCGCTTTAAATTCCGAGTGAGAACCTCACTGTTAGCCACCTTGTCTTTATTCAATTTCAGTGAATTCGGACTGATTGTGGGGGGGCTTGCTTTCAAAATGGGATGGATGTCGGGTGATATATTGGTCGCACTGGCCATTGCGGTATCCATTTCATTTGTAATCGCAGCCCCAATAAGCCGTAAAGGCCATGAACTCTATCAACATTCACGGCAATGGCTAAAAGAACATGCCGCTGAAAAACTCAACACCAAAGATCAATTAATTAATCCAGGCCATGCCCAGGTACTCATATTAGGGATGGGCCGCATCGGTACCGGTGCATATGATGAGTTGCGCTCTCGTTATGGCAAAATAAGTTTAGGCATAGAAGTCCGAGAAGAAGTTGCTCATGATCACCGCTCACAAGGGCGCAATGTTATTGCTGGTGATGCAACCGACCCTGATTTTTGGGAGCGCATTCTAGACACTGGTAATGTAAAACTCGTACTGCTTGCTATGCCGCATCATCAGGGTAACCAAATCGCGCTATCGCAGTTACAACACCGTAATTTTAAAGGACAAATCGCAGCCATCGCCGAATACCCAGACCAATTGGAATCACTATTGGAAAGTGGTGTTGATGCGGCATTCAACATCTATAGCGAAGCGGGTAGCGGTTTTGCCCGTCACGTATGTAAACAGCTCCAACCTAATTTTACTAAACCGTAATAATGCCTAGGTAAGCCATCGCAATTTTTAGGTAAAACATTGTCATTTCTATGCCCAACTCAATACGGCACCAGAGCTTAGTTGGGCATAATTTACCCACCACTGCTCAAAAAAAGAAAACAAATAGAAAAAATTCACATAAATCGCACATTATTTAAATGACATTCACCAAGATGCACCTTGCGTGATATTAACGACACCATATGGTTGCTTTTTTTAACCAGAATGGCAAATTAGGTCCAACAGATTAAAAATCATCAAAAGGAAGTTGTATGTGTTCTATATTTGGCATTCTTGATATTAAAAGTGATGCAACAGCGTTACGCCCAATAGCGCTAGAGATGTCTAAAAAAATGCGTCACCGCGGCCCTGACTGGTCTGGCATCTATGCTTCAGAAAAAGCAATCTTGGCTCATGAGCGCCTTTCTATTGTCGGTTTAAACAGCGGCGCACAACCACTTTACAGCCCAAATAAAAAGCACATATTAGCGGTCAATGGTGAGATTTATAACCACAAAGAAATTCGTGCTCGTTACCAAGGTAAATACGATTTTCAAACCGACTCTGACTGTGAAGTGATATTAGCGCTTTATGCAGACATGGGTGCCGCGCTGCTTGAAGAACTCAACGGCATCTTTGCCTTTGTGCTCTATGATGAAGAAAAAGATGAGTACCTCATCGGGCGTGACCATATTGGTATCATTCCTCTTTACCAAGGCCATGACGAACACGGTAACTACTACATTGCATCCGAAATGAAAGCTTTGGTAAGCATTTGCAAAACTATCAGTGAATTTCCTCCTGGTAGTTACTACAGCTCGAAAGAGGCAGGTGCACAACGCTACTATATTCGAGATTGGAATGAATATGCGGCAGTCCAAGGCAATAGCAGCAGTAAAGAAGAGCTAAAACAAGCATTAGAAGCGGCCGTGAAGCGCCAACTGATGACAGATGTACCTTATGGTGTTTTGCTTTCTGGAGGATTGGACTCTTCAATTACGTCAGCCATTGCGAAACGTTACGCTGCAATGCGAATTGAAGATGATGAACAATCAGAAGCATGGTGGCCACAGCTTCACTCTTTTGCGGTGGGTTTAGACGGTGCTCCAGACCTTAAAGCGGCTCGCGAAGTTGCTGAAAAAATTGGCACTGTACACCACGAAATGACTTATACCATCCAAGAGGGTTTAGATGCTATTCGTGATGTTATTTACCATATTGAAACGTATGACGTGACGACAATTCGAGCCTCTACTCCGATGTATTTGATGGGGCGAAAAATCAAAGCCATGGGTATCAAAATGGTACTTTCCGGCGAAGGAGCGGATGAGATCTTCGGTGGTTACTTATACTTCCACAAAGCACCAAACGCGCAAGAATTCCACGAAGAAACTGTGCGTAAACTGCTGGCGTTGAACTTGTTTGACTGCGCTCGCGCTAATAAATCTTTAGCGGCTTGGGGAGTGGAAGGACGCGTTCCTTTCCTAGACAAAGAGTTTATTGATGTTGCAATGAGGCTTAACCCTGCTGACAAAATGTGTGGCAATGGCAAGATGGAAAAACACATTCTACGTGAGTGCTTTGAAGATTATCTGCCAGCCTCGATTGCTTGGCGTCAAAAAGAGCAATTTTCCGATGGTGTGGGCTATAGCTGGATTGACACACTAAAGAGTGTTGCTGAAGAAAAAGTTACCGATCAACAGATGGAAACAGCAAAATACCGCTTCCCATATAATACTCCAGCGACAAAAGAAGGGTATGTTTACCGCGAGATCTTCGAAGAGCTGTTCCCGTTAGAGTCTGCTGCACAATGCGTTCCTGGAGGTCCTTCTGTAGCTTGTTCTTCCGCCAAAGCAATAGAGTGGGATGAATCCTTTAAAAATTGTATTGACCCGTCAGGCCGAGCTGTCAAAGCGGTGCATAATGAAGCGTACTAACCAAAACGCTGGCTAATAAAGCAAATAAAAGGCGCAAAATGCGCCTTTTATTTGTCTAAAGAGCTTACTGTAGAGAGTCAATCACGAATCTAATTCTAAATGTTTATTATCAATGCTCATCGGTATCACTTGGCTGATCATTTTAACCAGCATAATCGATCGCGTCTCACCATCGGGCTCTTGGTAAATAGCATCAATTCCTGAGAACTGCCCACCCTTAAGTCGAACTACCTGCCCTTTTTCTGGAATATTGAACGATGCTACCGGTAATTTTAACTGGTCGAGTAACTTCAATTCCTCGATCAAATCACTGTCCAACTCCTTCGGATGTGAACCAAATCGGATGAAATCAACCACACCGCGAGTAGAGCGCACACTAGTAAAGGTTGGGCCAATTTCAAAATCAAAGTAAATGAACATATAGGAGGGAAAAAGTGGCTCTTTGACAACTTGCCGCTTACCCCGAAGAATTCTCTCTAGTTCAATTTCTGGGTAGAAACATTCGACACCTTGGTTTTCAAGGTGTGCTTTAGCACGCCTCTGATCGCCACG
>NZ_NDIO01000257.1:0-14072 GCF_002241085.1 Vibrio sp. V03_P4A6T147 | reverse complement strand
ACAGAACGTTATATTTGAATGATGAAGTCAACGATATACGCTTTGAATACGTAAAGACATCAAATACAGCAACTGGCAATGATGCGGCTTATATCAAAAATTTGAAATATGAAAAGCCTTACTCCTTTACCTTACCCCCAGTTTCAGGAGGTTCAGGCGGCGGTAGCACTGGTGGAATGACTTTATTGTCAATGCTGGCAGCCTTATTGATTCGACGTCGTTACATGAGCCACTAACTCTTGTCTAAAGGTCAACCCGTTTTATTACTGGTTGACCTTTTTACTATTGCTGCATCCTTCTTATCACATATCACTTAGTATCTCACCGGCACACTTACCACTCACTTTATTAATAATTTTCTTTATAAATAGAACGCAAAGCCAATGTTCCGCTAGATACTACCAGTGCAAGTCGTTATAATGCGCGGCTCATTAATCAGAGGTCAAAATATGCACAGCAACGTCACTCCTATTCATCAATATAAAAAATACTGGGCAGAGTGCTTTGGAACCGTACCTTTCCTGCCAACCAGTAAAAAGGAGATGGATGCCCTAGGATGGGACAGCTGTGACATCGTGATCGTCACGGGTGACGCTTATGTCGATCACCCCAGTTTTGGTATGGCGATCATTGGCCGTTTACTCGAAGCGCAAGGCTTTCGCGTTGGGATCATTGCCCAGCCGCAATGGCAAAATAAAGACGCTTTCATGGCGCTGGGAAAGCCCAACCTATTTTTTGGCATCACGGCCGGAAATATGGATTCGATGATCAACCGCTACACCTCTGACAAAAAATTACGTCATGATGATGCGTACACACCCAATAATGAAGGTGGCAAACGTCCAGATCGCGCCACACTTGTCTATTCGCAGCGTTGTCGTGAGGCTTATAAAGATGTGCCACTGGTACTCGGTGGTATTGAAGCAAGTTTGCGCCGCGTTGCCCATTATGATTATTGGTCAGACAAAGTGCGTCGTTCTGTGCTGTTTGATGCCAAAGCTGACATACTGCTGTTTGGTAACGCAGAGCGCGCACTGGTTGAAGTAGCGCACCGCTTAGCCAATGGCGATAACATCGCTGATATGACCAATATTCGCGGCACGGCCGTGAACCTGGCCGCTGAGCCTGAGCATTACACCATCATTGACTCATCACGCATTGAGAAACCGGGTAAAGCGTTTGTTCCCGTGAACCCTTACGCGGTAGAAACGCAGTGTGAAACTAATCAAGAAAAAGAAGCCGAAGCGAAGCCAATCACCATTCGTCCTTCTCGCCATGATGCCGCGACAACAGCGGTTCGTTTGCCTGCTTTTGAAAAACTCAATAATGACCGGATTTTATACGCGCATGCAAGCCGTGTACTGCATTTAGAAACCAACCCCTACTCTGGCCGGGCGCTGATCCAGCGCCATGGCGACCGTGAGTTGTGGGTCAACCAAGCCCCGATCCCACTCACCACAGAAGAGATGGATTACGTGTTTGGCCTGAGCTACGCACGCGTGCCTCACCCTATGTATGGCAAAAGTAAAATTCCTGCTTATGACATGATCAAAACCTCGGTTAATATCATGCGCGGCTGCTTTGGTGGTTGTTCATTCTGCTCGATTACCGAACATGAAGGGCGCATTATCCAAAACCGTTCAAAAGAGTCGATTTTGAATGAGATGGAAGAGATCCGCGATAAAGTTCCCGGCTTTACTGGAACCATTTCGGATTTGGGTGGGCCAACGGCGAACATGTACCGTTTAGGTTGTAGTGATCCTAAAGCTGAGATGAACTGCCGCCGCCCATCGTGTGTTTTCCCCGGAATTTGCCATAAGCTCAATACCGACCACAAACATACGATTGATCTCTATCGTGAAGCGCGCAAAGTCAAAGGCATTAAAAAAGTGATGATCGCCTCTGGTGTGCGTTATGACTTGGCGATTGAATCTCCTGAATATGTGCGTGAATTGGTCACGCATCACGTAGGAGGCTATCTCAAGATCGCCCCAGAACATACCGAGAAGAATCCGCTCGATCTGATGATGAAACCGGGTATGGGCACCTATAATCGCTTCAAAGAGATGTTTGAGAAGTACAGCGCTGAAGCAGGTAAGAAACAGTACCTCATCCCGTACTTTATTTCCGCGCATCCCGGTACAGAAGATGACGATATGCTCAATTTGGCACTGTGGCTAAAATCAAACAATTTTGAGTGTGATCAGGTGCAGAACTTCTATCCATCGCCAATGTGTAATGCAACCGCGATGTATTACTCAGAGACTAACCCGCTCAAACGTGTGAAATACAAAAAACGTGAAGAAGTGACTGTCGCGAAGGGAGAGCGTCAACGCAGGCTGCACAAAGCGCTGTTACGCTACCATGACCCATTAAACTGGCCGATTATCCGTGAAGCCTTGATCAACATGGGTAAAAAGCATTTGATTGGTGATAAACCTAACTGCTTAGTGCCTGCGAATGATGTCGATGCACTCACGCCTGCGCAGCGTCGTAAATCTGGCCGCCACGGAGCGAACCGTTTTGCGACCAAACACACCAAAACTCAGCCGGGTTTTGATGCTCTTAACCCGCGTAAAGAGAGCGCTACTTCACCAAGCAAATCACGCGCTAGCAGCACGACAGACAACGGTAAGAAAAACCAAGGCGGCGCATCTAAACCTGCACACTCTCGCCCGACAAGTAAAGGCAAACCGTTTACTCAAGCCTCTAAGCCAAGAGCGCCACGCGCAGAACAGCGATAATTCCAAAGCCATATGATCAGCACAATAAGGCTCCTTACGGAGCCTTATTGTTTTTCAAAGAACAGCGTTAGTTTACCGACCTCGATACCAAATTTTTTAATTTTAGTCAGGTTAAACACCCGCTTTTCATCTTGCCGATAAAGCCAGTCGTCAAAGGTAACGGTTAGCGTAGAATCACCATAAGGTAAGGAAAAGTCATATTGCCAACGCAAAGCGTTACCCACTTCTTCCCCTTGGGCTTGGCCTAATACATCATCCGCTTGACCGATATATTTTCCATCAGCAAAACGTTCAATCACCCATACTCTTTGGCTTTTTTCACCATCATCAAAATTGAAGTCTTCAACCAAAGTGAGTTTATTCCCCTCAACTGTTCCGTCGATGGCAACCTCGAAACGACGCGTTTGCATCCCCGTATAATCTTGCACCATCCCCCATGCGAACGTTCGACCAGAGAAGTATTCAAATAAATCAAACTTAGGTTGCGTGGATTGGTATTGAGTGAGATCAGCGCTGCACCCCACTAACCAAAGTAGAAGTAACAGATAACTGCGTCTGGCTATCGCTTTCATGGTTGCATTCCTATCAATTGTTTGCGTAAGTGTGGGTATTGCGTCTGTGGCGACAGCCATATCGCGAGAAAGGCGTCATTTAACGCTTCGTCGACTACTGTACCAACCTGCGCTTGAACACCGTTCTTTGGATGAAAAATAAAAGCGCCCTGCTGCCCATCGGAAGTGTAAATCAAGCGATCGCCCTCAGTAACGCTGGGGAAAATGGACGATAGGTGCACCAGCCACGGCGCAACTTGTTGCTCGGTTAATTTGAGTTTTTGCCACTGCTCTGCGGTCGATTCCACCAGCTGTTTACTACTGATGTCGCGCTGATATTCAATTTCAAGCGCCAAGGGATGAGGTGATAAATCGCTTCCTTGCTCGTACTGCCCTGAAGGAGTACGCAGCTGCGAGGAATAAATATCTAGCCATAACCAGCTTAAATTCGCTTGGCCAATCACTGGCCAAGTTTGCCACTCGGTCAGTTTATCGTCTGCCACCACCGCAAAAGCGTTATTCACCAAGCTGTGAAAGGTAATCACTATCAGTAACAGGTTGAATTTTCTTAGCCTATTTCTCTTTGCTAACATCATCGCTAAATACCCTAAGTATCAATGCACCGATCATCATCCACTGCAGCCACAAGATGGCCATAGTCAAACCCAATGGCCAATCAAAATGTACAGCGCCTAAACGTTCTGCCGCCCAATAACTTAAACTGCCTAACACGCCGACCATCAAACAAATGAGTTTGGATGAATAACGTTTCATCAGCACCACTAAATGGGAGGCATACCAAGAAAAAGCACCCCACAACACCATTAACCAAATGGGAAAGTCATTGGTAGCAAAGCGTAATAATCCGAAATACTGATTAAGGGCATCGATAACAATACCCACAATGGTTAAGGCAATTACCCTTTCCAAAGAGTAAGAGAAGTGCCGCAAGGAAAACATCAATGCGGCTAACATCATGGCCAATGCCAACCACTGCAAACGTTCTGTCCCCAACACAGCAACAAACCAGATCGCTTGAAACCAAAGAGAGACAGCAAACAGCGTTTTCATTACATCTGTCTTTGCAAAGTCATATGTACGGTGCTGATGGATTTTGCTAAAAAGCCACCCTCGCAGTAGCAGAAATAGTAACGCCACATACGCGTGAATCGCTCATCATACCCAAGTTGTGAAACCTGATGTTTTGCAAGCTCAAAACGGTGACGCCAATGAGCAAGCGTATGAGCATAGTCAGGACCAAGATCAAACAGGTTGCGAACCACTAAATCACTGTGCTGTGTCGCCGCCGTTGTCAATGCGGTGATTGAGGGTAAAAAACCGCCGGGGAAAATGTATTTCTGAATGAAATCGACATTATTGCTGTAATAATCATAACGTTGATCAGCAATGGTAATGGCTTGAATCGCCATCAAACCATTGGGTTTTAGTAGTGACTGGCACTTTTCAATATAAGAGGCGAGGTACTCTTTACCGACCGCTTCGATCATCTCTATCGAGACTAATTTATCGTACTGACCTTGTAGCAGGCGGTAATCTTGCTTAAGCAAGGTGATTTGACTCTCCAGCCCCTGCCGCTCTATTTGCTGTGCGGTGTAGTAATGCTGCTCTTCAGAAATGGTCGTCGTCGTGACCTGACAGCCGTAAGTTTTGGCCATGTAAATCGCCATCGCACCCCAACCGGTGCCAATCTCAATCACGTGGTCGCTTGCTTTGAGTTGCAACTGCTGGCACAAACGTTCCATTTTATTGATTTGCGCCTGCTCTAACGTTTCATCCGGATGCAGAAACAACGCGCTGGAATAGAGCATATTACTGTCTAAAAAGGTGTGGTAGAGATCATTGCCTAGATCGTAGTGGGCATGAATATTCTCTTTGGCTTTATCGATTGAATTTCGGTTGAGCCAATGGCTGACTTTATAAAAAAGTTTGGTCAACACACTACTGCGAGCTTCAATGCCATCTAATGCACTGACATTACGAGCCATCAGTTCCATTAGGTTGGTCAAATTCGGGCTATCCCACCAACCATCCATATAGGCTTCACCCGCTGCAATACTACCCCCTTTTAATAAACGAGCATAAAAATGAGGGTGATGTATTTCAATAGTTGCATGGGGTTGATGCTCTTTAAGTACGCCAAAAGTCTCCTGACTGGACGCGCCTTCATTGGAAAAGGTTTCAATGATGGTTAAAGTGCCGACGTCTAAACGCTGTAGACAGCGAAAAATGAAGCTTCTTGCACTCTTTTGCAACCCTGTCAGTTGCTTGGGCAACGCGAGAGTTTGTGAATTAAGCATTGAGCGTTCTCCTTGTTATTGTTATTTAGACACTGTCTCTGTGTAGATCTTGCGTATTTATGAATGTGGATTGGAGTAGAAAGGTGCTCCTTTAAGCCACAGCTTTAAAGCATGCCAGTAAATACCTATTGTCACTTTTACGGCCATCACGGGTGTTTTGATCAATAACTTGAGTAAATTTTTTGAATTAAATGGTTGTGCCTTCATCGATAAAGTCGCATCGAAAACTTTACCTTCTTTATGGCATTCCAAATGTACACTCAATGACGAACCAAGCGGCTTCAACTTCCAATGATATTGCTGATCAATAGGATTGAAGGGAGAAACATGAAACGCCTTTTGATGACGCCACTGTTGCTGCTCTTCTCCCGCTTGTGCTTTCACCGCGTAGTAGTGCCGTTGATTCCAAGGTGTATTACTCACTTCGGCCAGCAAGTATTGCCATTCACCTTGTTGATCATAAAGATAGTAGAAATTAACCGGGCTAAAATAGATTCCTAAATAACGAAGGTGACATACTGCCATCACCTTTCCGGAACAGCGGTCGCCCGTCAGCTCATGAACTTTATCTTGTATGCACTGTTTTAAATCCCCTTCACCAAGATAATCGGCGCGCTGAAAACGCGCCCAGTGCCACCATTTTTCGCCAAACCCCCAAACTGAATCACTCAGCTGCTCCAGTTCATCGAGATCAATACACGGCATAAACAATGGATAATTGAGCGCATGTTCAATCGGTGTAAAGCGTCGATGACGTACCATGCCAACCATCAAACAACTGTTGGGCTCAGTCTCCATCACGCCGCGCCTTTTAACTGCTGCGCTTGCGCTTCAAGTTGTGTCACCACATCCAGCGCACTGGTCACGCCATCTTCATGAAAACCATTGCGCCAATAAGCGCCACAGTACCAAGTGTTATTCACACCGTTAACTTCAGGCTTGCGTTGCTGAGCCGCGATAGATTGCGTGGTGAATACCGGGTGGTGATAAGTAAACTGTCGTAAAACTTTCTCATCAGAAATGCGGTCACCGCTGTTGAGCGATACACAAAAAGTATGAGCGCCTTTAATATGCTGCAAGATATTCATATTGTAGGTCAGCGCTGGTAAACGCGACTCTTGATCTGGACTGCCATCAAGCCAATAGTTCCAAGCTGCCCAAGCGGCTTTTCGCTTAGGTAGCAGTGATGTGTCGGTATGTAAAGTGACTTCATTGGCTTGATAGTGCATTACGCCGAGCACCTCTTGTTCAGCCTCTGTCGGTTGCTCTAACATACCTAATGCCTGATCGCTGTGACATGCAAAAATTACATGATCAAAGTGGTGTGATTGCCCATTAACAATGAGCTCGACACCTGCCGAGCCGCGTTTGACTTGTGTAACTGGGCTATCAAGATGAATCTTATCTTTAAAACCTTGCGTTAAGGGTTCGATGTACGCACGCGATCCGCCTTCAACCACATACCATTGTGGTCGGTTAGTGATCTCTAGCAGGCCATGGTTGAGGAAGAAACGCAAAAAGAAACTTAACGGAAAAACCCGCATATCAGCCAAGGAAGATGACCAAATTGCCGCTCCCATCGGTAAAATATAATTTTCACAAAAATAGTCAGAAAATTGGTGCTCAAATAAGAAATCACCTAAGGTTTGCATCGATTGATGCGCTTGTTCTGCTTGCTGTTTCGCTAACCGATTGAAGCGAATGATTTCAAAAATAAAGCGATAAAAGACAGGGTTTAACCAGTTCCGCTTTTGTGCAAACAACGTAGTTGCGGTATGACCGTTATATTCCAGCCCATTCGCATCATTACGCACACTGAAGCTCATTTGAGTCGGAATGCCTTTTACGCCAATTTCATTCATCATTGCGATGAAATTTGGGTAGGTCCGGTCGTTGTACACGATAAAACCAGTATCAACTGCATGATTTTGACCATCGAGCTCGATATCGACGGTGGCGGTATGCCCACCAATGTAATGATTGGCTTCAAACACGGTAACATCATGATGTTTATGCAAATAATAACCGCATGTTAACCCGGAAATACCGCTACCAATAATGGCGATTTTCATACTCAATTCCTTTAATTACAAAACAGCTCGTTATTTAAGTAATGCCGCAACTAATTTGCCTTGCCATGCGTAAGGTAAGCTGCCAATCAAACGTAATAGGCTCGTAAAACGGGCCGGAAAATAGAGGGTGGTTTTGCCTTTTTCCAACCCACGGCGAATCGCCTGCGATGCATACTCGGCACTGACCATCATTGGCATCGAAAAACTATTTTTATCAGTCAAAGGCGTGGCAACAAACCCAGGATAGATCATCGTCACAGCAACACCTTGCGCTCGCCAATCTTGCATGAGCGAGCGTGCTAGGTAACTAACCGCCGCTTTAGAAGCGCCATAGGCTTCTGCTCTTGGCAGCGCGATTTCACTGGCGATGGAACCAACGATCGCCACACGGTGGTTAGCAACAAAGTGATGCTGTATCGCCTCAATGCAATGAGCTAAACCCAAAACGTTTACGTCAAACACACGCTTAAACCGAAGTGAATCCATTTGACCATGATCGATGTATTCGCAATCGCCAGCGTTGAGGATCCACAGTGAAGGAGTAAAAGGCAGTTGCGATAAAGCCGATTTCGTTTGCTCAAAATCGGTAATATCAAACGCAATACCTTGGATCTGCGGATACTCTTGATGCATTTGATTAAGCTTGGCTTGGTTACGCCCACAAGCAATAACTTGCCAACCCGTTTTTGCATAATCAACAGCTAGCTGATAACCAATACCAGAAGTGGCTCCCGTGATAAGTACACTCTTCATTGCCCTAACCTCTGTTTGATCGAACGAATAACACTTCCCAGCAGCGGAATGTGTTCATAGAGCATTTCTCCCAAGTCGAAGTAATCACGGTGATAAATGACTTGGTTGTCTTGAAACTTGAGATGGCTCATCCCTTGCACTTGTATAAGTTTTCCACGAGCTAGCCGAGGATGCTGCAAAGACATAGTCCATGTGAGAAAGCCGCAGTCACCGACTTGCTGGTGATCATGGATGGTAAAATCACAACGCTCTACGTTCTGATACAAACGAGCAAAATAATCCGATAGCGCACGCCAACCTTCTATTCGATGAGCGGCATCCTCAAAAAGGACATTGTCGTGATAAACCTGACGTAATAAAGGCAAGTTCTCTTTGTTGAGTTGACGATAAACTTGAGCAACCGATTCGACATCCATTGTATGTTTCCATAAGTTATACAAAAACTTCACATGTACAAAATAGTACAAGTCACTTAGTTATACAAAATATTTCTTGTATAACTTTGTATCTTTTCAATGCATACGTGGTTGCAAGGAATTAAGATCAAAAAAGAAAATAAAGACTAAAATTCCAATAGTTACGACGATCAAAAAGGCCAGCATAATTCGCTGGCCTTCTCTTTTTAGTTAGCTTAGATTAACTATTGCGCAAAGCGGCGATGCGTTTATCAAGCGGTGGGTGACTCATCAATAATTCCGTCATTGAACGTTTACCGTTGATACCAAAAGCCATCATGGAACCTTCCAATTGAGATTCTTGCCCCATTTTTAAACGCTCTAACGCCGCAATCATCTTGTGTTTACCCACAAGCTTTGCTGCACCTGCGTCGGCGTGGAATTCGCGATGACGGCTATACCACATCGTAATAAAGCTCGCGAGGAAGCCAAATACCAATTCCAGCACCATAGAGATGCCAAAATAAACCATCATATTGCTACCGCCACCCTCTTCTGAATCACGAGACGACACGATGTTTGCGATAAAGCGCGATAAGAAAATAACGAAGGTATTAACCACTCCTTGCATTAAAGTCATCGTGACCATATCGCCATTGGCAATGTGGCTCACTTCATGCGCCAATACCGCTTCGGCCTCGTCACGCGTCATGCTGTGCAATAGCCCCGTTGAAACAGCGACGAGAGAATCATCACGTTTAGCGCCTGTTGCAAAAGCGTTGATGTCCGGCGAATCATAAATTGCTACCGTTGGCATACCAATACCCGCTTGCTGAGCTTGACGACGCACCGTTTGCACTAGCCAATGCTCAGTTTCGTTACGTGGACTTTCAATCACCATTCCACCTACCGAGCGCAGAGCCATGCTCTTTGACATCAATAATGAAATAAATGAGCCGCCAAAACCAAACAACGCGGCCATGACGAGCAAGCCAGATAAACTGCCCGGCTGCATCCCCGTCACAGCATAAACAATATTTAATACAAGGCTAAGAACCAGAACCACCGCAAGGTTGGTTGCTAGAAATAACATGACTCGCTTCATTACTTATCTCCGAATGAAAAGCTTATTATGAGTGTAGGCTGCAAGCGACGCTAGCATGAACCTACACAATTTTTCATATACATATAGTCTAAGATTTGAAAAACAAGGTTAAGCGATAAATTGAAACATTTAATGTCTGACGCCGAGTTTTCTAAAATCTGTTATTGAACAGCAAGATGGTTAACCTACCCTTACAGCACGCCGTAGGCAATTGAACGCATAAGACTTTGGTCGTATTGAGAGTCCCAGCTAAAGTGACTACATTGCATGGGAAACAGACATTTTCGACGGACAAAGGACAGCATCATGGCTGAAACGAGCAACTATCAAATGGCGATTGATTTACTGTGTTGCCACTTAGGTCTCTCTGAAGATGAAGCTAAACAACAATTGGGAATTGGCAGTACACCATCCGCGCAGCAGCAAATATCTGACACGCAACAAGCACTGGTGGGGCTGATGCAAGAAAAATAGCCGTTAGCAAGGCTGGCGAGAGTTTATGCTAGCTAAATTGAAACAGCGCCGCTCATGGCATCATGGGTGGCGCTGTTTTGTTTGTGTTGCCTACAATGACCGTGATTAATCTCGCGGCGGCGCTGGCGATAGTACTTCGCGATTACCATTATGGCCGGGAGCGCTCACAATACCTTGTGCTTCCAGCTGCTCTACAATTCTTGCAGCGCGGTTGTAACCGATTTTAAATCGGCGTTGCACTCCTGAAACTGAACCTCGACGCGTTTCCACTACATGTTCAACCACTTGATCAAATAGCGGATCCACTTCTTCATCACTTTCCATCTTCTCACCGGGTAGCAAGGCTTCTGGTCCTTGGTCACCATAAGTGATCTCTTCTATGTAGTTCGGCTTACCGCGTGCTTTCCAGTTGTTTACCACCGCATGCACATCTTCATCCGAGGCAAACGCACCGTGAACCCGGATCGTGTGGCTAGAACCCGGTGGTAGATAGAGCATATCGCCCATACCGAGCAGTGATTCCGCACCACTTTGGTCCAAAATAGTTCTTGAGTCGGTTTTAGTCGAAACGGTAAACGCAACGCGGGTCGGAATATTCGCTTTGATTAAACCGGTGATCACATCAACCGATGGGCGCTGAGTGGCCAAAATAAGGTGAATACCCGCAGCACGAGCCTTTTGTGCCAAACGCGCGATCAACTCTTCTACTTTTTTACCCACCACCATCATCAGATCAGCAAATTCATCAACAACAACGACAATGTAAGGCAGTTTTTCCAGCAGCGGCGGTTCACTCTCCATACTGTCCCCTTCTCTCCACAAAGGATCGTGGATAGGGTGACCAGCAGCAGCGGCCATTTTTAGCTTATCATTGAAGCCTTTGATGTTACGCACACCAAGCACAGACATTAATTTATAACGACGTTCCATTTCACCCACACACCAACGTAAAGCATTTGATGCGTCTTTCATGTCAGTCACAACTTCAGCTAGCAGGTGAGGAATACCCTCGTAGATCGATAACTCTAACATTTTCGGGTCAATCATAATAAAGCGAACGTCTTCTGGGCTCGCTTTATAAAGCATGCTGAGGATCATCACGTTGACCCCAACCGACTTACCTGAGCCTGTTGTACCAGCCACCAACACGTGCGGCATTTTGGCTAAATCCGCGACCAATGCTTCGCCTGCAATGTCTTGCCCTAAAACGATGGTCGTGGGTGATTTCGCTTCTTGGAATTGACGGCTTTTTATAACATCTGACAAATAGACGGTTTGACGACTCATGTTTGGCAGTTCAAGACCAACATAAGGTTTACCGGGGATCACTTCAACCACCCTCACCGCCATTGCCGATAAAGAACGCGCCAAATCCATCGATAGGCTAGAAATACGGCTCACTTTTACGCCTGGAGCTAAATCTAATTCAAAACGAGTGATAACCGGCCCCGGAAAGATATCAACCACTTGCGCTTGGATTTTGTAATCCGCGAGTTTAGATTCAACCAAACGAGCAACCTCCTCTAATGCCTCTCGGTCAATAAAGTGTTCACGCTTTTCTGGGTGATACAGAAGCTCTAACGTCGGTAGTGGCTCCGTCGGTTTAGGCAGGTTAGTCTCTTTTTGCATTAAAAATGGGTTTTGCTTGGCCGCCATATTGGCCTGAGCCGAAGACACCATGTTCTGAAAAGCCGTCACATCGCTATCTTGCTGGCCTAACGGTGGCTCGTCATCTTCTGACATCACATCAAGATCAGCAGCCAACGCTTGATCTGATTCATCTTCATCCAGCACATCCAAATTGGAAATAACCGGTTCAACACGCGACACATCAAGATCAACTTCTGTCATCGTAAGCGACGGATCGCTCACCTCTTCGTCCTCTACCCATGCATATTGCTGAGCTTCTTGACTGGCATCGAGGTCGGCACTGGCTAATGCTTGATTCTCATTAGCTCTTTCATCTACCCAGTCTGCCGATGAAAGAGTAAGGTCATCCTCTTCCAACGCAACAGTTTCTAACTCTTCAATCGTTGCACTAAGCTGCTTGCTGCGATCAAATGGCGCTTCATCTGAGTGAGTTTCACTGAATTCAGGAGAAGTATTAGCCTGAGTTTTGGCCGCTGGCATGTGAATATTAAAACGTCTTGGCGAGTGAGTCTGTTCCAGCTCTTCTTCAACCTCTACCGCAGGCGTGTATTGCTCGGCCCCAAACGCATCGAGGGCTGATTTGACATATTCTTCATTTGGCAAACTAGACTCAACAACGGCTAAGTCTGCGGATGATGATTCAAGCGGCGACAATTCCATTGGCGACAAAACGGGCGCAATATCTTCATCTTTCTCACCACGTAATCGATTGATCAATGCAACGCCAAGAGAAATACTCATCGTGCCTAACCATTCCACGATGCTTAGCCAGGAGATACCCGTTAGCAGCGTAAAACCAGCGCCCCATAAAAAGAGCAAGACTAAGGTTGAGCCTAGTAAATTAAGCGTTGGCAGCGCCAAACTGGTTAAGACATCCCCAATCACACCACCAGATGAAAAATACCAAATATCGTCAAAGTTGATGTCCGCAAGGCCACAACTGGTCAAAATCAAGATAGTTAAGCCGAGTAAACGCGTTCCCCACAGCACAAAATCAAGGGGTTCATTCTCTTCTCTTTTACGCAGAAAAACCCATGCTAGCACAGTAATCATGAGCGGTATTGGGTAGGCCAGCGATCCAAAAATAAAGAACAAGGTATCGGCAATCCATGCGCCAATAATACCGCCTGCATTTTCAATATCGCCTCCCCACGCGGTTTGCGACCATGAAGGATCGGCGGGACTAAATGTTAATAAAGCGATGGAAAGAAGCACAGAGGCAAGCACAGCGACAATAAGCCCGCACTCTTTCAGACGTTGCGATCCATTGAGGCGTGAAGACTGAGGCTCTTCGCTGGTCTTAATAATGGTCTCAACTTTATTTTGGTTCTCTTTGAACATAAACCTAGATTCTGATTAACGCCAACACTCAAGGTTTATTGCGGCTTGATGCGTTGGTTTGGGTGAAAACAGTCCGAGCGGCAAAAGCCGCTCGGTTTGTTGTGTGATTTAACCACATCAAGGTTAAAAACCCAATTGGCGAACGTCAGAATGTGGAAAGAAGTACCACTATTCAGACAATCTGGCGTTATCGAGTTTTGATAACCAACTGGTTACTTTGCTTCACTTCTTCCATCACAACATAAGTGCGAGTGTCATTGACTCCGGGCAAACGCAATAGCGTATCACCCAACAATTTACGATACGCCCCCATGTCAGAGACTCGAGTTTTGAGAAGATAGTCAAAATCACCCGAAACAAGATGGCATTCTTGAATGTCATCCAGTTTTTGAACCGCAGTATTAAACTGTTCAAACACATCAGGTGCGCCGCGATTCAATGTAATTTCCACAAATACCAACAGCGAAGCATCAAGATATTGTGGATTCAACAACGCGGTATAACCAGTAATGAAACCTTGACGCTCTAAACGACGTACACGCTCTAAACAGGGGGTTGGAGATAAACCCACTCGTTTTGATAATTCTACATTCGAAATACGACCATCTTTCTGCAATTCATTCAAAATATTGCGATCGATACGGTCTAAATCCTTGGACGGCCTTTTAT
>NZ_NDIO01000072.1:12667-14172 GCF_002241085.1 Vibrio sp. V03_P4A6T147 | reverse complement strand
CTTTTACGCTGATTGGGGCAACAACTCGCGCTGGCTCGTTAACCTCACCCTTGCGTGATCGCTTTGGTATTGTACAGCGCCTTGAGTATTACAAAATTGATGATCTACAGTACATAGTGCAAAGAAGCGCGGACTGTTTAGGATTGTCGATGGAAGCGGATGGTGCACTTGAAGTGGCTAGGAGAGCAAGGGGAACGCCTCGGATTGCCAACCGTTTATTGCGCCGAGTTCGAGATTACGCTGAAGTGAAAGGCAACGGGCACATATGTATAGAGACTGCAGATAAAGCGCTAAACATGTTGGATGTTGATAGCCAAGGTTTCGACTATATGGATAGAAAGCTATTACTAGCGATTATGGACAAATTTGGCGGTGGCCCTGTTGGTCTCGATAACCTAGCTGCTGCAATCGGCGAAGAAAAAGATACCATTGAAGATGTGTTAGAACCCTTTCTTATCCAACAAGGTTATTTACAACGGACACCAAGAGGACGAATGGCGACCGATCGCGCCTATCTTCACTTCGGAATTGAAAAATAAGTTACACCTCATCGTCATTTTTAGGTGGTAAGCACAAAGTGTGAACTACATCTTATTTATGATAATTTCCTTATCACTAAAGAGGTAATGATGTGACGTGTATTGTTAACTCTCTGTGTGATTCGTTGTATTAATTTCTATCCCTTTCACTAAACACTCACAACAATTTCATTCTTCCTTTGATGTGGATCATTTTGTTCTTTTTTTGTTCAGATTTGCCGCGTGAAAATTGATGTAAATCAAGGCTTTTTTCTCCCATAAATCTTTTGAAACAACCTGCATTTAGAAGTAGTATTAGTCCCAGCTATATTAGCTGATGCTTAACAATTAACTAACCATAACGGTACATGCTTGCAACAAAATTCTGATATTTTTCAACATTTGATGAGGTTATATCACTGATGAATTTTGAGGAATTTTAACCCGTTTAGCATGTCAAAAGTGTCATTCAGCCGGCACAAAGGAGTTACCATGATTGACGTCGTTGATCTATCGCGGTTGCAGTTTGCACTGACAGCGATGTATCACTTCCTGTTCGTTCCATTGACTCTAGGTATGGCTTTTCTTTTAGCCATCATGGAATCTTTGTATGTAATGACTGATAAGCAAATCTATAAGGACATGACAAAGTTCTGGGGTAAGCTTTTTGGTATTAACTTTGCCCTTGGGGTGGCCACTGGCCTCACTATGGAGTTCCAGTTCGGTACAAACTGGTCATACTATTCCCACTATGTAGGTGACATTTTTGGCGCCCCTCTTGCGATTGAAGCACTTGTAGCCTTCTTTTTAGAATCAACCTTTGTCGGTTTGTTCTTCTTTGGGTGGGATAGACTATCAAAACGCCAGCACTTGGGCGTGACTTGGTTGGTTGCTCTGGGGTCCAATTTCTCGGCACTTTGGATCTTGATTGCGAATGGTTGGATGCAAAACCCAGTTGGCGCAGAATTCAATTTTGAAACTATGCGT
>NZ_NDIO01000072.1:0-12622 GCF_002241085.1 Vibrio sp. V03_P4A6T147 | reverse complement strand
GTCGTTTTCAACCCTGTCGCTCAAGTGAAATTTGTGCATACCGTAGCTTCTGGTTACACCACTGGCGCGATGTTCATTCTTGGTATTAGTTCATATTACTTGCTGAAAGGTCGAGACGTTGCGTTTGCACGCCGCTCATTCGCTATCGCTGCATCATTCGGCATGGCTGCTATTTTGTCCGTGATTGTGCTTGGTGATGAATCAGGATATGAAGTGGGTGAAGTTCAAAAGGTGAAGCTGGCTGCGATTGAAGCTGAGTGGCACACGGAACCTGCACCGGCTGCATTTACACTGTTTGGTTTGCCTAACCAAGACGCCATGCACACCGATTATGCAGTAAAAATTCCGTACGTGATGGGTATTATCGCTACACGTTCACTGGATACCGAAGTCACAGGGTTACGCGATCTACGCGATCAACACGTTGACCGAATTCGTAACGGTATGTATGCCTATGAACTGTTAGAGAAATTACGTGCAGGCGAAAAATCGCCAGCAAACATTGCCGCTTTTGAAGAAGTGAAAGGCGATTTGGGCTACGGCTTATTGCTAAAACGTTATACCGATAAAGTGAGCGATGCAACGGAAGAGCAAATTCAAGCCGCTGCTGATGATTCAATTCCAACCGTATGGCCACTATTTTGGTCATTCCGCCTGATGGTTGGTGTCGGTTTTGTGATGCTATTTGTCTTTGGTGCAGCATTTATTCAAACTTGCCGTCAGAAAATTGAGCAAAAACAATGGGTACTTAAAGCCGCCTTGTTCAGTATTCCTCTACCGTGGATTGCAATTGAAGCAGGTTGGTTTGTTGCTGAATATGGCCGTCAACCATGGGCTGTTGGTGAAATATTGCCAACCAATGTTGCCGCTTCTGCGCTAACTCTGGGCGAATTATGGACCTCATTGTTTGCGATTCTTGCACTGTACACTGTGTTCTTGATTGCTGAAGTTTACCTGATGGTTAAATTTGCTCGTAAAGGGCCTAGCAGCCTGAAAACTGGTCGTTATCACTTTGAGCAAAACGCAAACTCTGTTGAAGACAAAGTTAGCCGTCAAGTCGAAGCATAAGGCAGGGAGATAGAATAATGTTTGATTACGAAATCTTGCGACTAATTTGGTGGGTGCTGATCGGCGTACTGCTGGTTGGTTTTGCAATCACAGATGGTTTTGACATGGGCGTTGGTGCTCTTGTTCCCGTCATTGGTAAGAATGACAGTGAGCGTCGTGTCATGATCAACTCTATTGCCCCACACTGGGATGGTAACCAAGTTTGGCTTATCACGGCAGGTGGTGCACTGTTTGCGGCTTGGCCGTTAGTCTATGCGACATCATTTTCCGGATTTTATTTGGCTATGATTGTTACATTGGCTGCATTATGGCTTCGTCCGATTGGTTTGGATTACCGTTCAAAAATTGAAGATCCAAAGTGGCGTAATACTTGGGATATCTGTATTTCAATTAGTGGCTTTGTACCACCAGTCATCTTTGGTGTTGCCTTTGGCAACTTACTACAAGGCGTGCCATTCCAACTCAGTGATTTCATGATGCCAACGTATCACGGTTCATTTTTTGGTCTGTTGAACCCATTTGCTCTGCTTTGCGGCTTAGTCAGCTTGTTTATGATTATTTTACAAGGCGCCGCTTGGCTACAGATGAAAACCACCGATGAGCTGCATGCACGCGCTCGTGGCGTCGCTCAACTAATGGGCTTGTTGGTTGCTGTTACTTTCGTCGCTGCAGGGTTTTGGATCCAAAACATCGATGGTTACGTGATTACCAGCGTCATTGATACACATGCCGCATCAAACCCACTCAATAAAGAAGTGATACGTGAGGCGGGGGCGTGGATGGCTAATTTCAACGCTTACCCATTACTATGGATCGCACCAGCTTTGGGTGTTGCCATGCCACTACTTGCTGTGTTGGCGTCGCGTTTTGAAAAAGGTGGTCTCGCATTCTTGGCTTCTAGCTTAGCCAATGCGGGTGTGATTTTCACCGCTGGTTTTGCGATGTTCCCATTTATCATGCCTTCAAGCTTAGTACCAAGTAACAGCTTGACCATGTGGGACTCAACATCGAGTGAATTGACGTTGAACTTAATGACAGTGGTCGCTTTTGTAATGGTACCTATCATTCTTGGTTACACCACTTGGACTTACTACAAGATGTTTGGTCGTCTTGATAGCAAGTTTATTGAAGAAAACAAAAACTCACTTTACTAAGGAGCATAGATATGTGGTATTTCGCATGGATTCTAGGTGTGCTTTTAGCGTGTGCATTTGGCATCATCAACGCTCTTTGGTTAGAGCATTCTGAAATGATGGACAAAGACAGTGAGTAAACTTGCAATGCAAGTCACTGAGTACCATAAACTGGTTGATAAGACTCTGCTCAGAGTCTTATCGCTCTTGCTTGGTTTTTATCATATCGCCATGATTATGTGGGATCCCGAGCTGTATTCTCAGAGCATTGGTGGTTTTAACGCGGTTATTTCACCACTCATGATATGGGCGCTGTGTGCAAGTATGGTTTTTGGTGTTGGCTTTAGACCACGCAAATGGTTTTGGCAATTATTGTTTAGCCCCTACATTTCATTATCGATCTTAATTTACCTAACGATTATTCGACTAGTTTGATATTTACTGTGTATGAATAACCTGTCGAAGGTTGATTAACGACCCACATTAGTGCTGCCTCTTTGAGACAGCACTAATTTTTTGTTTCAAGTTTTGTAAAAGTCCACTCAATGCTTGTACTAACGTCAATGAGTTGCGTTATAGTATCCGCCTAAATCTGTATATGTGTTGGAACCTTTGTGCAAAATACAGCCTCAGCCTTTCATTGGCCTGTAACGATTTACTATGAAGATACGGATGCTGGTGGTGTTGTCTATCACTCAAACTATCTTAAATTCTTTGAACGAGCCCGAACTGAAATGTTACGCGCAGTTGGAGTGTCTCAGCAGACGTTTTTGCAGCAGAACATTGGTTTTGTGGTCAGGCACGTTGACATCGATTTTCTACAAGCTGCACGTTTAGACGATATGCTGACGATAAATACTGTGATTTCGGCGTTGAAAAAAGCCTCACTGATCTTCTGTCAGGAGCTCGTCAATCCTGAAGGTAAAGTATTGTGTAAAGCAATAGTTAAGGTAGCATGCATCGACAATCAGAACATGAGGCCCAAAGCGATGCCTCAATCAATAATTTTGGAGTTAACCCATAGTGACTGCTGATATCTCAATTCTCGATCTGTTTTTGCAAGCTAGCTTATTGGTCAAGATGGTGATGCTAATCCTTTTGGGGATGTCTATCGTTTCGTGGGCGATGATCATCAAACGTAGTAAAGTCCTTTCCCAAGCAGAAAAGAACGCTGATGCTTTCGAAGACAAATTTTGGTCTGGTACTGACTTATCCGTTATTTATCAAGATGTCAAAAAGCGTAAAGATGAACTTTTGGGTACAGAAGAGATTTTTTACTCTGGCTTTACCGAATTTGCACGTTTACGCAAGACTAACGCCACTTCACCTGATTTCATCATGGAAGGGACGGGACGTGCGATGCGAGTTGCTGTCGCAAGGGAAGTGGACGAGTTAGAGACCAGTCTGCCATTTCTAGCGACCGTGGGTTCTATCAGCCCATACATTGGATTATTTGGTACGGTATGGGGAATAATGCACTCATTTATTGCGTTAGGTGCGGTGAAGCAAGCGACGTTAGCAATGGTGGCTCCTGGTATTGCAGAGGCGCTGATTGCGACCGCCATGGGTTTATTTGCGGCTATTCCTGCGGTTATGGCTTACAACAGGTTGAGCAATAAAGTCAGCAAATTAGAGCATAATTACGCCACCTTTTCTGAAGAATTTCATAGCATTCTTCACCGCCAAGCGATGGCTGGTAGGGAATAGACGATGGTGGGTTACCAGCGTAAAAAGCGCAAGTTGACAGCTGAGATTAACGTTGTCCCTTATATCGACGTTATGCTCGTGTTGCTGATTATTTTTATGGTGACATCACCGTTTGTCACTCAAGGCGTTGATGTCGAGCTTCCTAAAACCACCACTTCAAAGTCAGCGGCTGAGCTGAAAGGTGATAGTGATAGTAGTTTTATCATCGTGGAAATAGATAAAGAAGGTCGTCTCGGGTTGAGCGTAAATAATGAGGAAGTCGAGCGGGGTCTTTCGCTGCAAGATGTCATCATTAGAGTCAAAGCAGAGCTGTCGTTGAAACCGGATTCACCGGTTGCGGTTGGCGGTGATGCTGCAACGCCTTATGCAGAAGTGATACTGGTTCTGGATGAATTGAATCGTGCGGGCATTTCAAAAGTAGGTCTGCTAACCGAAATTAAAGGATAGTTTGTACTGTTCATGAAAGATCATAAATCCAAAAAAAGCGATTACAAAAAGCCCATCATTATCTCGGCTGTTTTGCATATAGTGTTGATCATTGCTTTGTTATGGGGTTCGGATTTTAGCCTAACTAAGCCCGAGCCTGCAGGGCAGATGGTTCAAGCTGTGGTGATTGATCCACAACTGGTACAAAAACAAGCCCAGCAAATTCGTAACCAGCGTGAAGCTGCTGCCAAAAAAGAGCAGGATCGGCTGGATAAGTTACGCCGCGAAAGTGAGCAGTTGGAAAAAAACCGCAAGGCGGAAGAAGAGAATATTCGCCAACTAAAAGAACAACAAGCTCAGGAAGCGAAAGCGGCCAGAGAAGCTGAAAAGCAACGTGCCGAAAAAGAACAAGAGCGTAAAGTGGCAGAAGAACGAGCTCGTAAAGAAAAAGAGCGAGCGGTAAAAGCGGAAACGGAACGTAAGATAAAAGAAGAAGCGGTAAAAAAAGCAGAGCAGGAGCGCATCGCTAAAGAGGCTGAAATTGCGAAAGCGGAAAAAGAACGCATTGCCCGTGAAAAAGAGGCAGAACAAGCTAAAGAGAAAGCTCGTAAAGAGCGAGAAGCAGCAGAGCGAGCCGAGAAAGAGCGAATAGCCAAAGAACAAGAGGCGAAGAAAGCGGCCGAAAATGCAAAAAAAGAGAAAGCACGTCTAGAGAGATTGGAGCGTGAACGCAAAGAACAAGAAGCGGCGCTGAATAACATTTTTTCTGGGTTAGAAACAGAAGCAGAGCAAAATAGTTCAGCTCGTTCTCAATTTGTAATGAGTGAAGCTCAGCGATATGGAGAAATTTATGTGCAGCTCATTCAACAAAATTTGCTGATTGAAGACAGTTTTAAAAGTAAACAGTGCAAAGTGAACCTACGGCTCATTCCAACGGGAACTGGAGCAATAGTCGGTAATCTAAGCATTATTGATGGTGACTCAAGGTTATGCGCGGCGACAAAACGTGCTGTGGCGCAGGTGGGGACGTTTCCGCTGCCCAAAGATGATCTTGATGTAGTCAATCAATTGAAAGACATTAATTTAACTGTAGAACCAAATTAAAAGGAAAGCTTGTGTTAAAGCGATTGATGTTAGGATGCCTACTTGTCATCGCAAGTAGTGTACAGCTCGCCAACGCCGCATTGGAGCTTGTGATCACCGACGGCATTAATTCAGCAAGGCCGATTGCTATCGTACCGTTTAAGTGGGAAGGCAAAACAAAATTACCGCAGGATGTCTCTGCGGTGATCGCGTCAGATTTGCAACGTAGTGGTAAATTCAGCCCGATTGCGACCAGCAAAATGCCACAAACGCCTTACAATGAAACCGATGTGAAGTTTGATGCTTGGACCAGTATTGGTGTTGATGCTTTGCTCACAGGTAGCATTACGCAAAATGCAGAAGGTAACTATGTCATCAACTACCAACTGGTAGATGTAGTGCGTGGTCAACTGACACAAGGCCAAAGCAAAGCATTAAGTAACGATGGACAGTTGGTGCTTTCTAAAGATCATGTTTTATTCAATAAAGTTGCCACCGTACCAGCAAACCGAATGCGTGAGTATGCGCATCGAATTTCAGATTTGGTCTATCAAGAACTCACGGGTGATAAGGGTGCGTTTCTCACTCGTATTGCCTACGTGGTGGTCAACGACGATGAACAATATCCTTACCAGCTAAGGGTTGCTGACTATGACGGTTACAATGAACGTTTAGTACTTCGTTCAAAACAGCCTTTGATGTCACCGACTTGGTCACCTGATGGTAAGCAACTGGCGTATGTGAGCTTCCAAAACGGCCAAGCGGAAATATTCATCATGAATATTTATACTGGTGAAAGAGAGAAAGTGACCTCGTACCCACGCCATAATGGGGCACCGAGGTTCTCGCCAGATGGGAAAACCCTTGCTTTGGTGTTGTCTAAAACGGGCAGCTTACAGGTTTATACTCTGGACTTGGCAACCAAGAAGCTGAAACAAATAACGAGTGGCAGATCAAATAATACAGAACCGTTCTGGCATCCTGATGGTAAATCGCTAATATTTACTTCGGATCGGGGTGGTAAACCACAGATATATCAAGTAAATTTATCAGACGGTTCTACCAATCGTCTGACATGGCAAGGCAGCCAGAATTTAGGTGGACAAATAACGCCTGATGGTCGATTCCTTGTCATGGTAAACCGAAGTAATTCGGGTTTTAATCTGGCGAAACAAGATTTGGAAACTGGTTCAGTGCAAATTCTAACAAAGACTTTGCTCGATGAGTCTCCAAGTATTGCACCCAATGGTGGTATGGTCATATACAGTTCTATTTATAACAAAGCGAATGTACTTTCGATGGTGTCTATAGATGGGCGTTTCAAAGCTAGATTACCGGCAACAAATGGTCGCGTTAGGGCTCCTGCGTGGTCTCCGTTTTTATAGCAAGTAAGTATCAAAAAGTAAGGAAAAAAAATGCAACTTAATAAAGTTCTTAAAGGGCTACTGATTGCGCTACCAGTACTTGCAGTAACTGCATGTAGTTCAAGCGATGAAGCGACAAACGCTTCTGGTACTCAAACTAACCAGTCTACTTCAGGTTCAGCAAATAGCGTTGATACGACTGTAGTTTCTCCAATTGATGCGAATGGCCAACTCTCTGAACAAGAGCTAAAGGAACAAGCTCTTCGTGAAACTCAAACCATTTATTTCGCATTTGATAACGCGACAATTGCTGGTGATTACGAAGATATGCTTGCTGCACACGCAGCTTACCTAAGCAAAAATTCAGCAATGAAAGTTACCATCGAAGGCCATGCTGACGAACGTGGTACGCCTGAATATAACATCGCGCTAGGTGAGCGTCGTGCACAAGCTGTAGCGAAATATCTACAAGCGCTAGGTGTACAAGCTGACCAAATCTCGATCGTTAGCTATGGCGAAGAGAAGCCACTTCTTCTTGGTCAATCTGAAGAAGTGTATGCGAAGAACCGCCGCGCGGTTCTCGTATACTAATCGAGGAATCGCCTCATGTTCAGTAACTTAAAGCGAATTGTAACGCTTACGTTACTGGCAAGTGCAGCGGGTCAAGTACTCGCTGCACCAGCTCCAGTATCCGATCTTAGCAATAGCTCTTCAGCAAGCACATCTCGTGCTCAACAATCATCATCTGAATCTAATGTACAACGTCTTGAACGTCTGCTTGAAAACCGTAATAGCGTTCAACTCAAAATGCAGCAGCAGCTCGATGATATGGCACTTGAAATCAGCGAACTACGTGGCCAGTTAGAGCGTAATAGCTACGATATGCAGCAAATGTTGCAGCGTCAGCGTGAACTCTTTATCGAGTTAGATCGCGTACGTGGCGAAATGAAGAATACAACCGCAAGTTCGTCACAGCCGACAACGGACACTGATATTGCAGGAACGTTTAGCAGCAATGTTGATGAACAAACTGCCTATCAGAATGCGGTTGATTTAATCCTGAAGAAAAGGGATTACAGTGGTGCTATTGCAGCGTTTCAACAGTTTCAAAAAGATTATCCAGATTCTAATTTTGCGTCTAATGCCCATTACTGGTTAGGGCAGCTCTATTTTGCGAAAAAGCAGGATAAAGAAGCGATGCAAAGTTTTGCCGCCGTGCTCACTTACAGTGACTCCAATAAACGTGCTGATGCGCTGGTTAAGTTAGGTGATATTGCCAAGCGCAATAATAATACTGCGCAAGCAAATAAGTATTATCAGCAAGTTGTGGATGAATACCCTACAAGTGCGTCTGCCAAGGTTGCTAAAGAGAATTTGAATTGATAACAATTTGAGTTAATAAAAAAGAGGCCTTGCGGCCTCTTTTTTCGACGGCACTATTTTATGAATCGCTTTTGATCCTTCGTTAGGTGCGGTGTACAATGCTCGGATTCTTGGAAGTTGCGTAGAGCAAGAGCAATGAGCCACATATTAGATACGATTGAAACTATTTATCCATTTCCGCCAAAGCCCATTCCACTAACGGTTGAGCAAAAACAAGCCTATACAGCAAGTATCAAACAACTCTTAAAAGAAAAAGATGCTGTATTAATTGCGCATTACTATACCGATCCTGAAATTCAAGCTCTCGCTGAAGAAACCGGCGGTTTTGTTGGTGATTCATTAGAGATGGCCAAGTTTGGTAATCGCCATCCTGCCAGTACATTGATCATCGCTGGTGTGCGATTTATGGGCGAATCAGCAAAAATCTTAACCCCTGAAAAACGCATTTTAATGCCAACCTTAAAAGCAGAATGCTCTTTGGATCTGGGGTGTCCTGCCGATAAATTCACAGAATTTTGTGATGCACACCCAGATCATACCGTTGTTGTGTATGCAAACACATCGGCGGCGGTCAAAGCTCGTGCCGATTGGGTGGTTACATCGAGCATTGCACTTGATATTGTTGAGCACTTAGATGCGGAAGATAAACCCATAATTTGGGGGCCAGATCGCCATTTAGGCTCATACATCGAGAAAAAAACGGGCGCAAAGATGTTGCTTTGGCAAGGTGAATGCGTAGTACACGACGAGTTCTCTGCCGATGCATTGCGTAAGATGAAAGCACTGTATCCTGATGCAGCCATCCTTGTGCATCCAGAATCACCAGCCAGTGTGGTAGAACTTGCGGATGCTGTAGGCTCTACAAGCCAGTTGATTAAGGCAGCAAAATCCTTACCTCAACAGAAAATGATTGTGGCGACCGATAAAGGCATCTTTTTTAAGATGCAGCAGTTAGTCCCTGAGAAAGAATTGATTGAAGCACCGACGGCAGGGGCAGGGGCAACATGCCGAAGCTGCGCGCATTGTCCTTGGATGGCGATGAATGGTCTTCGAGCGATTGAGTCAGCTCTTATGGAAGGCGGTAAAGATCACGAAATTTTCGTCGATGAAGCCGTGAGAGTGAAATCACTCATCCCATTAAACCGTATGTTGGATTTTGCTGAACAGTTAAATTTGCAAGTCAAAGGGAATGCCTAATTCCTTTCGGTGGTAGTGGATGAAAAAAGGCTCTTATTCAGAGCCTTTTTTATCGCAAGCAAATTGATTTGAAATTAACGTTATTCGAAAATAAAACTATTCAAAAACAAAGTTATTGCTCTAGTGCCAACTGAGCGCCGCGCTGCGTTAAGCCACACAACATCACCGGTATGGCCTGATAGATTTCTTCAAACTGGTCGAGTCCTTGCATACCTTGTTGGGAAAGTGTTGCCAAGGACGTCTCAGGATCATAAAGCATACTCAGCGAAAGGAGCACGCCCCCAAGTAGCGCATTATCTTGGCTATCTTCAGGCATTAACGTTTCCCAATCATCACGCGTAAGTTGCCAACCTTGAAGAAAACCTTCACAAAAATCACGGACATGTTCAGTCACTATTTCTTGTTCATCGAGTGAGCAACCTGCAGGCCAGCTCCATTGATTTTCGAGCAAAGCAGGGCGATAGTCATTCCACATTTCAACGATCAGTTGGAAATAGGTTTCTAGCTGTTTGCCTTCGCTAAATGGCGCGATCTCTTCTCCCCCCCATAGAAAAGGGAGCCATTCCTCTGGCGGGAGCAAGTTAGGCGCTGACGCCATGGATGCGACAAAACCTTGAGTTTTGGCTTCATTAAGCAATTTATCTTCTAGTTCGGGTTGGGTAAGGAGTTCTTGTAAATTCACAGCAGATCCCATCAGTTGCCGAGTGTATTTGCAGCCATTTTAACGTTAAAGCGATACAATGTGCGAATTTTGCTGATAATTTGTTGGCTTTAGTGAGGTTTTACAACAATCAACATATTGCTCGCTAAGATTATTCACTATAATTTGCACAAAAGAAAAAATTGAAAGGATTTATGAGAGCACCTATTTCATTGAAGAAGAAGAGCATTATCGCCCTTTCTTTTTATCTCTGCTTTTTTATTGCGATCACAGGTACCGTCACTTATTGGATTGTCGAAGCGCCACTACGAGCTGAATTAAAACAGAATTTAGATCTTCGTGCAGAAGTCTTATCAGCCCAAATTCGCGAACCTCTCAACCGTTCTATTGGTGTGCTCCAAAGCATTGTCAGCCTTGGGCAAGCTGCAACTAACCAAGCTGAGCAAGACAGAATGCTCTCTTCGCTGTTCACTATACTTGATGATGTTGTCGTCAGTGGTGGGCTATGGCCGAAACCCTACAGCATTAATGCATCGCAGCGATACAGTAGCCTATTTTATAATCGAGCCGCTGACGGTCAAGTCGACAAATTGCATTCTTGGAACAATCAAGAAGCGCATGGTTACGATAACGAAGAGTGGTACAACGCAGTAAAAGAGAAGCCTGTCGGTAGTGTGGTATGGTCAGAAGTCTATGTTGATGCCTATACGCACGTTCAGATGATCACGGCTTCATCGCCCTATTACGTTAACGGTGAATTTGCTGGGGTAGCAACAGTCGATCTGTCATTGGCGGGGTTAGCCACATTTATTGCCAGTCAAGCGGAGCTTTATAACCTTGGCGTATCCTTAAGTGATTCGGGGGGATCCCTGATCACTGAACATAATTTTATAATACGTGAAGAAGCTAACGTAAGTCATTTCGGTTTTGGTGATTTTGAATGGCGAGTTGATGTTATTAATGCCCATCGGTTAGTGAATGACGAAGTGTTTGATCTGGTGATGAATGTCGAACGGAGTATCATTCCAATCCTTTTAGTTTGCGTTATGATCGGTTATTACTTGATCAATCAATATGTGATTAAACCGATTACCATAATCGCCAAAAAAGTGAGTGATTCTAAGCAGGGCGGTATTATTGATATGCCGTATCGAAGCCAAGATGAGATCCGCCAGCTTATCGATTCATTTAACCAAAAAACCGTTTATCTTGAAGCGGAAAAAGTGAAAGCTCAAGCTTCCACTCAAGCCAAAAGTGCCTTCTTAGCAACCCTGTCACACGAAATCAGAACTCCAATGAATGGTGTTTTAGGAACCGCGCAAATCTTATTGAAAACAGAGCTTTCCCCAGAACAGAGGCAACACCTTAATAGTCTGTATGAGTCTGGCGAGCACATGATGGTGCTGCTTAACGAAATTCTCGATTTCTCCAAGATTGAACAAGGGCGATTAGAACTTGATAACACCCGTTTCCCCTTGGATTCACTGATTGGTAGTATTAACAGTGTTTACCATACCTTATGCAATGAAAAAGGACTGCAGTTTAGGATTTACAGCGATATTGTTCACGATCGCTGGTATTACTCAGATAAAGCACGATTGAGACAGATTCTGTTTAATTTACTGAATAATGCGGTCAAGTTTACCTCTCACGGTTTTGTCGAAGTGACTCTAAAAGAGCAGCAGATGGAAGATAAACGGTATCTTTCTATTCGGATACGGGATTCGGGGATAGGTATAGCAAAAGAGGCTCAGGAAAAAATATTCCGCCCATTTGAACAAGCTGAATCATCGACGACAAGGCGTTTTGGTGGAACGGGGTTGGGCTTAGCGATTGTAAAACAAATTGTAGAGCTAATGGATGGGACAGTCACGGTAACCAGTGAGTTAGGAATTGGTACCAGTTTTCACGTTATGCTAGCGATAGAAACAACGACGCCCGGGACCATTGAAGTCAAGCCACGTCGCAAGCTTAATTACCAAGGACTGAAAGCTCTCATTGTGGAAGATAACCGGACCAACTCTATCATCATCGAAACCTTTATGAAGAATAAAGGGTTTACATGCGATTGTGTTGAGAATGGTGAATTGGCAATTCAAGCGGTTGTTGGCGGGAATTATGACCTGATATTGATGGATAACCATATGCCCGTAATGGATGGCGTAGAAGCGGTGTCTGCGATTCGGATCTTAGTTGGGGAGCAACGTAATGTGCTCATTTTTGGTTGTACTGCTGATGTTTTCAAAGAAACTCGTGAGCGAATGTTGTCGGCCGGCGCTGATTATATTGTCACCAAGCCCATTGATGACAGTGAATTAGATGATGCTCTTTTCCAATTTGTCGAAAAACTGTATCAATATCATCCAGAGTCTTCTATGCCGCTAAAGATAGGCTCAGCAGAGGAATCATTGGTGACGTTTTATATGGCCGTGGAAGATCAAAACATAGAACTTGCATTAGCCATGATTCAACGTTTGATACAACAGTTGCCGGAGATTGAAAATACTCATATTCATCAAGTGTTAATCGATACCCAAACAAGCTTAGAAAAACACCAGTTACCTACACAGCAGCAAGTCGATTTGCTAACGGTATTGCTT
>NZ_NDIO01000235.1:0-14245 GCF_002241085.1 Vibrio sp. V03_P4A6T147 | reverse complement strand
CTGATATTACTATTAAATTACAGTAATAATCATATAGTGGGTTAAAATACCTTACGTCGTTTTTGAGGATCTTATTAAATTAAAATTTTTTAAATAAATGATGAGATTTAAAAGAGCCAACATAGCTAGGCTCTTTATTTAAACCAATCCTAAAAAATACAATGCTTAGCGAAGTCGCCAGCCTCATTCGCTGTCCAATCACCTTTTGGCTTGTCTTTCATATCTTCACACCACGCGTCGCTGCCAATTTGTGATTGGAAGACACAGTGCTTTGCATAATCCACCGCCTGTCCGGCGTTCCATTCGCCTTTTGGTTTCTCTTTCATATCTTGACACCATGCTTCGCTGCCCACTTCTGAGCAGGCGGCGAGTGAGAATGCAGTAAACAATACCAAGGCTATTTTTTTCATGTTTGAGTTCCAAATGGATGCGATTTTTGTTCGGAGTGACTATACCGAAAATCACGGTCTCAGTGTTAATCCTATGCTAAAAATGGGCATCTAATGACAAATCACTCAGTGATGGTCCTCACTCTTTTTTACTCCTCAGTTCACTAATCAACGATCAAAATCACATTACCTATTTTCGCATCGTGCAAATTATTTTTGCTACGCTAGGATTCATCGAAACGTTTCGATGAGATTTTCTTGAACGATTCAAGAGTGATAGAAAGGTGTCAAAAAGCGAAACATAAAGCCTAACGTGAAGGTATAACAATGAAAAAAAGTACCCTATTAAACTCGGAACTCTCTTACTTGGTGGCTACTTTAGGGCATACCGACGAAATCACAATTTGTGATGCAGGTTTGCCCATTCCCGATGAAGTGCAGCGTATTGATTTAGCATTAACTCACGGTATTCCCGGTTTTATTGACACGGTCCGCGTGATTCTTTCTGAATCTCAAATTGAAGGTGTGATCATTGCTGAAGAGTTTGCACAAGTAAGCCCTGAGCATCACAAAGCGCTGCTTGCTGAGCTGAAAGCGGAAGAGGAGTTGTGCGAGAAAGCGATTGCTGTCACTTACCTCTCTCATCAAGATTTTAAAGAGCGCACTATGCGCAGCCGAGCCGTAGTAAGAACTGGCGAATGCACGCCGTATGCGAATGTTATTTTTCAAGCAGGCGTCGTGTTTTAAGCCGCGATTGAGGATCCACTATGACTCAAGCAATTTTAGCGCTCAGTGAGATTGAAAAAGCGTTCCCCGGCGTGAAAGCACTCGATAAAGCTAGCCTCAATGTTTACCCCGGCCGTGTGATGGCGTTGATGGGCGAAAACGGCGCGGGTAAATCAACCTTAATGAAAGTGTTGACGGGTATCTATTCATTGGATGCGGGTTCTATCACTTACCAAGGAAAACCAGCCGCCTTTAAAGGCCCACGAGATTCACAACAAGCGGGCATCAGCATTATTCACCAAGAGTTGAATTTGATTCCGGAATTAACCATTGCTGAAAACATTTTTCTGGGTAGAGAGATAACCGGTGCGATGGGGCGAATTTTATGGAATGAAATGTACCAAGCAGCCGACAAACTACTGGCTCGCTTAAATGTTAAACACAGCTCCAAGACCTTGTTGGGTGACTTAAGCCTTGGTGAGCAACAGATGGTTGAGATTGCAAAAGCGCTCTCATTTGAGTCGAAAGTGATCATCATGGATGAACCGACGGATGCGCTGACGGATACCGAAACTGAATCGTTATTTAATGTGATTAACGAGCTGCGTGAACAAGGTTGCGGCATTGTTTATATCTCACATCGGTTGAAAGAAATTTTTGAAATTTGTGACGACATTACCGTGTTACGTGATGGCAAATTCATTGGCCAGTGCAAAGTGTCTGACACCAATGAAGATGGCCTGATTGAGATGATGGTCGGCCGGAAATTAGAAGAACAGTACCCACGTATTGAGGTAAAGCACGGCGACACTTGCCTTGAAGTGATAGGCCTCACGGGCTCAGGTGTGCATGACATTAATTTTACGCTCAAACGAGGTGAAATCCTCGGTGTCTCGGGTTTGATGGGCGCAGGGCGCACTGAATTAATGAAAGTGATTTACGGCGCGCTGCCCAGTGAGCGAGGCGTGATTAACCTTGAGAACAAAACCATCAACCCAGTCAGCCCACAAGATGGCCTTGCAAACGGTATCGCGTATATTTCAGAAGATCGCAAAGGGGACGGTTTGGTTCTTGGCCTGTCGGTGAAAGAGAACATGTCACTGTGTGCGTTGAATAAATTTAGCAAAGGTGTACAGATTCAACACAGTGATGAAGTCATCGCAGTGGAAGATTTCATTCGCCTATTCAACATCAAAACGCCATCTCGTGATCAAATCATTGGTAATTTGTCCGGTGGCAATCAGCAAAAAGTAGCGATTGCGAAAGGGTTGATGACACGTCCCAAAGTCTTGATTTTGGATGAACCCACACGCGGGGTTGACGTGGGAGCCAAAAAAGAGATTTACCAATTGATTAACCAATTTAAAGCCGAAGGGATGAGCATTATTTTGGTTTCGTCAGAGATGCCAGAAGTGCTAGGGATGAGTGACCGAATTTTGGTGATGCATGAAGGTCGAATCAGCGGCGAATTCAGTGCCAAACAAGCCAACCAAGAGATTCTACTCGCCTGTGCGGTAGGCAAAAAGATCAATGAGGAAGCAGCATGAGCAGTAACAGCATGAGTAATTCAACCCAAACTAACCGCAGAAAATGGATCAGTAAAGAGTGGCTCATTGAGCAAAAATCACTGATTGCTTTGCTTTTTTTAGTGGTCGTTGTCTCTTTTTTAAACCCCAATTTCTTCACGGTTGACAACATACTGAACATTTTGCGCCAAACCTCAGTCAACGCCATTATCGCTGTGGGGATGACCTTGGTTATTCTAACGGCAGGTATCGATTTGAGTGTTGGCTCGGTACTGGCGTTGTGCGGCGCTTTTGCTGCAACCATGATTGGTCTTGAGATTCCTGTCATTATCGCAGTCCCTACAGCGTTACTTGCTGGCGCGGCACTGGGTGCGATTAGCGGCATCATTATCGCCAAAGGTAAAGTGCAGGCGTTTATTGCCACCTTAGTCACTATGACCTTACTGCGTGGTGTGACCATGGTTTATACCGATGGGCGTCCAATTTCGACAGGTTTTACCGATACTGCAGATGCTTTTGCTTGGTTTGGTACAGGTTACGCGTTGGGTATTCCCGTTCCGGTGTGGATGATGGTGGTGGTCTTTGCTGCGGTTTGGTACTTACTTAACCATACACGTTTTGGCCGCTATGTTTACGCGCTAGGTGGCAATGAGTCTGCGACGCGATTGTCAGGCATTAATGTGGATCGCGTGAAAATTGGTGTGTACGCCATCTGTGGTCTATTGGCTGCGCTGGCTGGCATTATCGTCACGTCTCGCCTCTCTTCTGCGCAACCGACTGCTGGTATGGGTTATGAGCTGGATGCCATCGCTGCCGTTGTACTTGGTGGTACCAGCTTGATGGGTGGTAAAGGACGCATTATGGGCACGTTAATTGGGGCGCTGATCATCGGCTTTCTTAATAACGCGCTGAACCTGCTTGATGTCTCTTCTTACTACCAAATGATTGCGAAAGCCGTGGTTATTTTGCTCGCGGTACTCGTGGATAACAAAAATAAGTAACACGATAGAAAACCTCCGTTTTAAAGCGAGCCATATTAGCTTTAAAACGGCCCCTACAAAAAGGACTATAAAGATGAAAAAACTTGCAACTTTAATCTCTGCTGCTCTACTTTCCACCACTGTCTCTGTGGCTGCGCATGCGCAAGACACCATGGCAATTGTACTATCCACTCTGAACAACCCATTTTTTGTCACCATGAAAGATGGCGCAGAAGCGAAAGCGAAAGAGCTAGGCTACAACCTGATCGTCTTGGATTCACAAAATGATCCAAGCAAAGAGCTATCAAACGTAGAAGACTTAACCGTTCGTGGCGTTAAAGCGATTTTGATCAACCCAACCGATTCTGATGCCGTCTCTAACGCCATTCGTATGGCCAACCGCGCTAAAGTGCCAGTGTTGACACTGGATCGCGGTGCAAGCCGTGGTGATGTTGTGAGCCACATCGCTTCTGATAACGTAGTCGGTGGTGAAATGGCCGGTCACTTTATCGTCGAAAAAATCGGTGCAAAAGCCAAAGTCATTCAACTGGAAGGGATTGCCGGCACATCGGCCGCTCGTGAGCGTGGAGAAGGTTTCATGAACGCGGTGAAAGGCAGTGAAATGGAACTGCTTGCTAGCCAGCCTGCTGATTTTGACCGCACTAAAGGTTTGAATGTAATGGAAAACCTGCTAGCGGCAAACCCAGATGTTCAAGCCGTATTTGCCCAAAATGATGAAATGGCATTGGGTGCACTTCGCGCCGTTCAAGCATCAGGCAAAGAGGTGATGATCATCGGTTTTGATGGTACCGACGATGGTATCGCGGCGGTAGAACGCGGCCAACTTGCTGCGACTGTTGCTCAACAACCAGACATGATCGGTGCACTTGGCATTGAAACGGCCGATAAAATGCTAAAAGGCGAACAAGTGGATGAGTACATTCCGGTTCCTCTAAAAATCATCAGCAAATAATCTTTGCTGTAGGTAGCTCTTTACTGGCTCGTAGAGAGCTACCTCTTCTCTATAACCCCTCAGCCATTAATAACCAGTAATCAGGCTCGATAGGTTTGTTTTTTCGGGTGAAGCCACAAAAGCCAAACCTCTCCAGCTCTATTTCAAACATGTTCACTCATGAACAAAGGACAAATTATGAATCAGTTAGTGGTATTAGGTAGTGTTAACGCTGACCATGTTTTGCAAGTGCCTTCATTTCCTCGCCCGGGCGAGACGCTGCATGGTCGTCATTATCAAGTTATTCCCGGTGGTAAAGGGGCCAACCAAGCTGTAGCGGCCGCGCGATTAAAAGCGGACATTGGTTTTATTGCCTGCGTGGGTGACGACGCATTCGGTATCAATATTCGTGAGAATTTTAAGCTCGATGGTATCAACATTGCGGGAGTTAAAATGCAGCCCAATTGTCCGACGGGCATTGCGATGATCCAAGTCTCGGACAGCGGAGAAAACAGCATCTGTATTTCGGCAGAGGCGAATGACAAGCTGACGGCTGATGCCATTGAACCGGATTTAGCCGCCATTGGTGCGGCCAAATATTTATTGATGCAACTGGAAACGCCAATCGATGGCATTATTAAAGCTGCGCAAATCGCCAAACAAAATCGTACCAATGTGATTTTAAACCCAGCGCCTGCCCGAGATCTGCCTGATACTCTGCTAGAATGTGTCGATGTGATCACACCAAACGAAACGGAAGCGCAGCGCTTAACGGGGATCACGGTTGATGATGATCACACGGCGCAGTTAGCGGCCAATGAACTGCATAAAAAAGGGATTGAAATCGTCTTGATCACCTTAGGTGCAAAAGGCGTTTGGCTAAGCCAAAATGGGCGTGGTCAACTGATTGCTGGTTTTAAAGTCGATGTGACAGACACCACCGCGGCAGGTGATACGTTTAACGGTGCTTTGGTAACGGGTTTGTTGGAAGATATGCCTTTAGAATCAGCCATTAAATTTGCGCATGCTGCGGCAGCCATTTCTGTTACCCGTTTTGGCGCGCAAACCTCAATACCCACCCGAGTAGAAGTGGACGCGTTTCTCGCTCAGCATCAATAGAATAGGAAAAACAGACATGGCGACAATGAAAGATATTGCAAGATTAGCCGGCGTATCCACGTCTACCGTCAGCCATGTCATTAATAAATCTCGCTATGTGAGCAATGAAATTGCTGAGCGTGTCAATAAAGCCGCGCAAGATCTGAACTATGCCCCGTCAGCATTGGCTCGCAGTCTCAAAATGAACCGAACGCGCACCATTGGTATGTTAGTGACCACTTCGACTAACCCCTTTTTTGGCGAAGTGGTCAAAGGGGTAGAGCGCAGTTGCTATCACAAAGGTTATAACCTTATTTTGTGTAATACCGAAGGGGATAGCCAGAGGATGCAAGCCTCTATCAACACGCTGCTGCAAAAGCGCGTTGATGGCTTACTTTTGATGTGTTCCACCTTAGAAGGTGAGCGGATTGACGTTTTTGAACGCTACCCAGATATCCCTGTCGTGGTGATGGATTGGGGCCCAATGCTCTTTCCTAGCGATAAAATACAAGATAACTCTTTACGTGGTGGTTATATTGCGGCGAACTATTTGATTGAGTGCGGTCATAAAGAAATCGGTTGCATTACCGGGCCATTGATTCGACATCAAGCTCAAATGCGTTATGAAGGCTATAAGCGCGCTGTCTTGGAAGCAGGTTTGGACATTTATCCCAATTGGATTGTGGAATCCGATTTTGAATGTGAAGGTGGCTACGAAGCGTTCAATAAAATGTTAGCTAAAGGGCCATTGCCGAGTGCGATTTTTGTCTCTAATGACATGATGGCAATGGGTGTGATTAATGCAGCTAATGAAAAAGGGATCCGCATTCCTGAAGATCTTTCGCTGATGGGGTATGACGATATTCACATCGCCCGTTTTATGTCGCCAGCTCTAACCACTATTCATCAACCCAAATATCGTTTAGGTAAAGCGGCAGTTGACACCTTACTTGCCCGTTTAGAAAACGAAGCGCTCGAACCGCAAATTGTCCAATTAGAGCCGACTTTAGTGGTGCGTAAAAGCATCAAAATGATGAACAAGTAGATGGAAAAATCCCTCTCTTTTCTAAAGAGAGGGATGAGGCACTAATTACTGAGTCATATTTTTCCAGAAATCAGCCCATTGCTGCGGTCGATTATAGAAATGGCTAACAGATACGGTTCGCCATTGCCCCTCTGCTTCATACACAATCGAGGGAAAACCAGAAAGCTGATATTGCGCCATTAAGCTTTGCGTCTGCTCTAACTGCTCTGGTAACTGAGCTTTGGCTTGCTCCATCGCTTGTTCCCATTGATTTGGCTCTAGGTCAAGCGATTGGGCTAACAGTGTCAATGTTTCAGTATCGGCCACAGGTAAACCTTGCTGGTAGTGCCCTTGTTGAATGCTTTTGAGCATAACACTTGGCGATACACCGAGTAATTGCGCTGCAATAATGGCTTGAGCAGTAACGTATGAGTCCAATATCACGGTTTCGCCACTTTTGATTTTGGCGATGTAACCTTCCCCAAATACGGCTCCTGTTTGCTGAGCAATGCGCTGATCAGCTTGCAGTACATGTTGGCGAAAACCATCTGAAAGAGGCGATCGCTCGATCATTCCACCCGGATGAAGGTGCAGTTTGACTCCGCTCATTTCATTCAACTGCTGAATCAGAGAGGTTGCTCCGTAACACCAGCCACACATTGGGTCGAAAATATAGTGGACGTTTACCATTTCATCTCACCCATATGAACTTTGGCACCAATTTCTAAAGCCATTGGTAGGCCAGCATTAGGGTAAAGGTTTTGCATGGTTTGAATTAACTGAGCGCTGTCTTTGCTGTTTGCTTTGGCTTTAGCAAAATCCATAAGATATTGTTGTGCAAATTCAATTGAAGAAGCATCAAGCGCTGTTCCAGAAGTCATATGCCCCGGGATCACTACGTTTGGTTTGAGTGCTTTCATTTGATCAAGTTGTTGCGCCCAAGCTTGGCGGCTCGCATCACTTTGTGCATCAGCCATCCATAAATGAACATTTCCGTATACCGCGACGTTACCTAAAATCGCTTTATTGGCTGGTATCCATAAATAAGGACGATGCGCTAATGCTCCATCCGCATCGCGAATTTCAATAGTTTGCCCATCAATGGTTAAGGTTTTGCCATTATAAGCCGTTGGTAGTATTGGTTTTACAGGGGCATTTGCACCCATTTTTGGAGCCCAAAATGCCAGTTTACCTTCGAGTTTTTCTGCAATCGTTGCACGTACGCCAGGCGTCGTCAGCACTTTCGCTTGTGGAAACATGTCATGCAGTACTTCAGCGCCAAAGTAGTAATCAGGGTCAGCTTGGCTAATAAAAATCGTGGTTAGGTTTTTGCCAGAGTCGAGTACTTTTGCTGCAATACGGAGTGCGTCGGCTTTAGTAAAGCCAGTGTCAACCACCATCGCTTCTGTTTCGCCATAAACCAAAGTGGAGTTGACATGGAAGCTATTGCCATCTGCATTGTAGACGTCAAGTGTCAAAGGTTGTTGTGCTGCAAACGCGGTGCTGCTGATGAGTGTGGTTGCTGTAAGTAGAGTCAGTGTTTTCATGATTATTTATCCAAAGAGTATGTTATCGGTTCAGGAGCTATCATACGAATTAGACTTGTTCGGATATATAGCTAATAATTGACATCATTGTTTCTTAATTAGAACTAATCATGGACAAACTCACAGCAGCTCAGGTCTTTTTAGATATAGCGATTACCCAAAGTTTTACGGCGACAGCGGAACGGCTGGATATTTCTCGTCCTATGGTGACTCGGCATGTTGAAACCATGGAAACTTGGTTACAAGCTCGGTTATTAAACCGAACCACACGAAAAGTATCGCTCACATCAGCAGGAGTTCAATGCCTAGACGCGATAAAATTATGGGTCGAGCAAGCGCAGCAATTAGAACATCAGTTGATGGATCAACAGTCGTTATCTGGAAAAATCCGGATTGCGACCAGCATGTCGTTTGGCTTTTCTCAACTGATCCCGGCCGTTAAACCTTTTTTGAATACGCATCCAAATATCGAAATTGATATTGATGTACAGGATAAAACCGCAGATTTGATTGCAGAGCGAATTGATTTAGCGATCCGTATTGCAGCCGATCCCGATCCTTCTTTAATCGGGCGCCCTATCGCCCAATGTGATTCTGTATTGGTTGCCTCTCCTGAGTATCTCATGCGCTGTGAGCCAATACTCACACCAAGCGATCTCTCACAGCATCGTTGTCTTGGATACAAAAACTTTGAGCGACATATTTGGCATTTAAAACAAGATGATAAGCATCAATCGGTGGAGGTGCCATGCCAGCTAACTGCGAATGAAGCCACCACTTTGTTACATGCGGCTATCCACGGGATGGGCGTTGCTTTACAGCCGACTTATCTAGCCAAGGGTGCGTTAGAAAGGGGGGACTTACAGCAGGTGTTAGCGCATTGGCAACCGAAGAAAATGGACATTTACGCTTTATATCCTTCTCGGCGTCATTTATCACCCGCTGTCAGAGCTTTGATTGATCACTTAAAGGAGTATTTCATGAATCATGATTGGCAAACGATATGCCTATAGATGAGGTAGAGAGGAGTGATAAGCAGAGCGTGTTGCCACACTCTGCTTATGGATTATGCTACTGCGCCTTGTTTCTGCGCTTGTTGCACTAATGCCTGACGTTGAGCTTCCATAGCAGATTGAACTTCATTTTCCCTATGAGTGTCTTCTTCCACAGCCTGTGGGACAAATACATAGAACTTATTGATGGTCATCTTTGGATCTCATGTAGTTTTGGAAACAAAAAAATAGAGGATGTTAACCTAGTTAACATCCTCCATGACGGTCAAATTATAGGCGTAGATGAAGGGGCTTAGCTAGTCCTTTTTTCATCGTAAGCCGAATTTTTTATACGTCGTAAGTGGTAGACGCCGTATTTCCGCCTGTACCAGTCCAGTTTGTGTGGAAGAATTCACCACGTGGACGATCAGTACGCTCATAAGTGTGAGCACCAAAGTAATCACGTTGTGCTTGCAGTAAATTAGCCGGTAAGCGAGCGGTGGTGTAGCCATCTAAGAAAGTGAGCGCGGAGGTCATACATGGCATTGGAATGCCGACTTCCATTGATTTGGCCGCTACTTTACGCCAAGCCGCTAGGCAGTTATCCAAAATGCCCTTGAAGTAGGCATCTGAACCTAAGAAGGCGATTTCTGGGTTAGCTTCGAACGCATCACGAATGTTGCTCAGGAATGCGGAGCGGATGATACAACCACCACGCCACATCAATGCCACGTTACCGTAGTTAAGATTCCAACCATTCTCGTTAGACGCTTGGCGCATTAGCATAAAGCCTTGTGCGTAAGAGATGATCTTAGACGCAAGTAGCGCTTGACGAAGTGCATCAACCCACTCTTGTTTATCACCTTCGATCTGCATATTGCTCTTACCAAACAGCGCTTCGGCGGCAACACGTTGATCTTTCAATGCTGAAAGGCAACGAGAGAAGACTGACTCAGTGATCAGCGTCAGCGGAATACCCATATCGAGTGCGTTAATGCCCGTCCATTTCCCTGTGCCTTTTTGGCCAGCAGTATCGAGGATTTTCTCAACCAGAGCTTCACCATCTTCGTCTTTGTAGCCTAAGATATCAGCGGTGATTTCCACTAGGTAGCTATCGAGCTCGGTCTTATTCCAATCAGCAAACACTTTTTGCATTTCATCATGGTTTAAACCCAAGCCGTCTTTCATAAACTGATAAGCTTCGGTAATTAGCTGCATGTCGCCATATTCGATACCGTTGTGTACCATTTTAACGAAGTGGCCCGCGCCGTCGTTACCCACCCAATCACAGCAAGGTTCACCAGCTTCGGTTTTTGCTGAGATACCTTGGAAAATTGGCTTCACGGCTTCCCAAGCTTCAGGTGCGCCACCTGGCATGATAGATGGGCCAAAACGTGCCCCTTCTTCGCCGCCAGAAACGCCTGTACCGATAAAGTGAATACCTTTTTCACGCAGTGCTGCAACACGGCGGTTGGTATCTGGGAAGTTCGTGTTACCACCGTCGATAATGATGTCACCTTTATCGAGTAGCGGAACCAGTTGGTCGATGAAATCATCCACGACTTGGCCCGCACGCACCATCAGCATCACTTTGCGAGGTGTCGCCAGTTTATCGACTAACTCTTGCAGTGAATAAGCACCAACAATATTGGTGTCTTTCGCTGGACCTGCTAGGAACTCATCGACTTTTGCCGCGGTACGGTTGTGAGCTACAACCTTAAAACCGTGGTCGTTCATATTTAGGATAAGGTTTTGGCCCATCACTGCTAGGCCGATTACACCGATATCACCTTTCATTTATTTCTCTCCTTCACGCAATCTTTGTTGCGGCATCTGAATCTAAAAACCACTCTGTTTCGCCAGTTGTTGATTTAACTTTGGCAGCCGGATAAGGAAGATCCTCGGCTTTCGTGGTGTGAATTTCGTGTACGATCTCGGCTTTACCTGAGCCAAGAACGAGGTAACTAATGCGTTTTGCAGCTTCCAACACTTTCGCTGTTTTAGAGACACGAAGTTGGCCTGATTCCGGATGCGTTGCCACTAAAGATAAATTCTCATCCTCGTAGTCGGTCACATTAGGGAACAGGGATGCCGTATGGCCATCTGCGCCAACACCGAGCAAAATCCAATCAAAAACAGGAGTACCGTTGACGGATGGAATAACTTTTGCCATCTCATCGGCAAAGCGCTTAGCTTCGGTTTGTGGATCATCTTCGCCGCGAATACGGTGAATATTTTGAGGTGGAATGTTCACTTGGCTAAACAGCAGTGTATTGGCTTCACCAAAGTTGCTTTCGGCATCGTCAGGAGCAACACAGCGTTCATCACCCCACCAAAAATGCAGGTTTTGCCATGCAATCGCCTGTGCATAAGGTTCACTGGCCAATAATTTGAACAGCATTTTGGGTGTGCTGCCACCGGAAAGGGAGATATGAACTGGCTGACCTTGCTCGCTATAGCGTTGCATTTCATTGGCGAGCGTTTCAACCACCTGTTCTGGGGTTTGAAAAATTTTATGATTGATCATAATTCGCAGTAATCCGTATCGGTCAAGTTTTTACACGGGAAGCGCCACGCGCGGCCATCATTGTGTAGCAGCAAATCAGACTCTTTTGGTCCCCACGTGCCACAGGCATAGCCAAACAGCGATTGAGGGTCTTGTTTAAAATCCAAAATAGGTTGCACGAACTTCCAACACGCTTCTACGGCATCGGTACGCGCAAATAAAGTTGCATCACCGTTGAGCGCATCCAAAAGGAGCCGTTCATAAGCGGTCAACATCTTGGTTTCTTCCAGTGATGTGTAATGGAAGTTCATGGAGACTTCTTTGGCTTTGAAGCCCGCACCTGGCTCCTTCAAACCAAAGCTCATTTGAATGCCTTCATCGGGCTGAATGCGGATGATGAGCTTGTTTTCAGGGGCATTTTGCCCAAAAACAGGGTGTGGCGTACGCTTAAAGTGAATGACCACTTCGGTGACGCGCGTTGGTAAACGTTTACCTGAACGCACATAAAATGGCACACCATTCCAGCGCCAGTTATTAATAAACATTTTCAAACCGACATAAGTTTCAGTGCGCGAATCTGCTGCCACACCATGTTCATCACGGTAACTGGGTAAAAACTGGCCACGAACTTCCGATTCCGTATATTGCCCAAGTACGAGGTTGTGGCGTAGGTCATCATCAGAAAGCGGTTGCAGGCTTTGCAGCACTTTATTGACTTCGTTACGAATTGAATCGGCATTAATGGCGGCTGGTGGTTCCATGCTAACCATAGCTAACACTTGCAGTAAATGGTTTTGGAACATATCACGCACCGCACCAGAACCGTCGTAATAGCCACCGCGTTCTTCGACGCCCAAAAATTCTGCGCCTGTAATTTCGACATAGTCAATGAAATTGCGGTTCCACAAAGGTTCGAACATCCCGTTAGCAAAACGGAAAACCAACAGGTTTTGTACCGTCTCTTTGCCTAAATAATGGTCGATACGGTAGATCTGGTGTTCTTGGAAATGGCGATGAATTTCGATATCAAGGCTTTGAGCCGATGCGAGGTCATAACCAAACGGTTTTTCGATGATCAAACGCTTCCAACCTTGCGCTTCGCTATTTAATCCATGCGCTGCGAGATTGGCCGGGATGACGCCATAAAGGCTCGGCGGCGTCGCGAGATAGAACAGAGTGTTGCGTTGCGTGAATTGGTATTGCTCAGCCAAAGAGTCAAGACGCGTGGCGAGCTGCGCGTATTCTGCAACATCTGAAGTATTGATCGCTTGATAATGCAAGTGCTCGCAAAAGGCGTCGAGAATATCTGGGACGGTCTTTTCCATTTCCTGAAGAGAGCGCTTTAATTTTTCACGGTATGACTCATCGCTGTATTGGGTTCGGCTGACACCCAGAATAGCAAAGGATTTCGGCAGTTGATCACTGGCGAACAAGTGATACAGAGCAGGTATAAGCTTGCGATAGGTTAAGTCGCCTGAAGCACCAAAAATCACAATACTGCTGTTTTCAGGTATTACCATCATCTTTCCCTTAAAAACGAGGTATTTAGCATGCGCCAACGGTAGCAGCGTCATGCAAAAATAGAAAATAGGCTCTAACTATAATGTCGATAGTTAAAACCAATGCGCTCCTCCAAAAGTGCAGAACGCAGTCCAGGGATCGCCCCTAGACTCGGGTGCGTATTGTCTACGACAATTTGACATACATCAACTATTGATAACGCAATCGATTAAATTCTCATGCCATCTCGATACATTTTCAGGGTGAGAGGTTAGGTTCTGCTTAAGTCTCATCCCTTGACTACAGCACGTTACTTATAGCGGCTGTGAATGATCCTAGGTGGTCAGTCTTATCCGGAATGGTAACTCTATGGTGATTATTCAGTTGAACAATGACAGTTTGACGACGGAACTTGCGCTTGTACTTGGTTATAACGTTTGAGTTGGCTGAAATAGTGATGCGCTTTTTGTACGTGTTCGAACTCCAACATCCAAGTCGCGCTGCGCTGCGCTGAACAAAAAGCAGCCATATGTTTTAGCAAGTCATCGCTTTGTTTGGTGAGTACGTTGGCAAGGCGGTTAACCAAGGCATTGGGCTCAATCGCAGTAAACTGCAGCAGAGCATAAGATTGATTTAAGACATCAAAGGCTTGTTTATGCTGGCCCAAGTGGTTGAAAATTTCAGATTGAGAAACAGCAGCATCACATAGCCCAGAGATCAAGCACACCAACTGGCAAGGTTTTGTATGTTCGCAGTTTAGCGCTGATTGAATATGGCTTGGCATATGATGCAGTACATCTTCAAACAAACAGTGTGCTTGTGGCCAATGCCCCTGCGCTAATAGTTGTTCAGCCTTGAGATAGCTTGTCCAGCACTGTTGTAAGTCCATACTCAATTCTCCAGAATGACGGCGTTCACTTATTTAAATGCAATTTATTATCAAATGCAAACAATTGTTATTTGCGATTTTAAGTGTGGTGATTGTTTATTATTTGTTCGGTTAAA
>NZ_NDIO01000210.1:0-14278 GCF_002241085.1 Vibrio sp. V03_P4A6T147 | reverse complement strand
CTCAATAAAAAACAGTCATTATGACTCAATGAATTCACTTAAACTCTATCTTAACCAGTGGTTACACGCATGGCACTGCTGTTCGAGCTAATCACCACACAAGCCGTCTGTTTTTGTTTACCAAAACCGATGATTTGTGACAGCGCTTTTTTACCGACCGGAATGAAGGCCGAAGCCATCGCATCCGCTTCTGTTTCTGCATGTGGATCGTGAATGAAGAAGAATTTATCGCTCATACCACTGAGTACGATCCAATGCGGCTCTTTCTTACCATCGAAACGATAAGTGCTGATGAGTAGCAGCACACATGCTCCTTCCGTCACCCACGCTTCCAGTTGCTCTTGACTCGGTGGTGCATCAATCATCGCCACATCTTGATGACTAAGCTGCTCACAAAAATCAAGATGAACCAATTCGATAACTTGTTTTTTATTGGCATCTCGCACGCTATCAATAAAAGGCGTGCTTTTGGATTGGCTCCACAGCTCCACATGATAACCGCGTCGACTAGCAGCCAATGCTAACCCTTGACCACTGCACCCACCGTGCCCCGCCGCCATAAAAATCGTTGTTGCTTCTCGCCACAGTTGCAGCTCAGCGGTGCGACTCGGCTCAAACGATTTAGACAAGCAAGAAAAGCTCATCAGCAAGCATGCCGCACCGCAAGTAAATGGCGTAGTCTGAACATAAAGTGGCATCGGTAATTGCACCTTAGGCCCTTGTGGCGACAAGCGTTTTTGCATCCGGCGTCCATTACACAAATCATCGTAATAATGGATAAGAAATTTCAGGGTTTTATAGCCCATTTTTTCATATAAATTTATCGCTGCCGTATTGTCTTCACGCACTTCTAATCGTAATGTAGTGGCACCTTGATCAAGAGCAGCACGCTCGCATTGCTCGACCAAATTTTGAGCAATCCTCCGGCCTCTGAAATCAGGTTTTACGGCAATCGAATACAACCTTGATAGCTGTGTACCTTGATGAAATAGTAGCAATGCATATCCAGCCAGCTCTGTGCCGGCATCGGCCACAAACAACACCGCTTGGTTGGAATGTAAAAAACGCTTCATTTGACGTGGAGAGATTTTATCTCCGTCAAACAGCTGTTGTTCTAACGCATTAAGAGCAGTGAGATCAGCACTTTTCGCAAGACGAAAGTCCATACGACGTCCTTAAGTGGTTGGCAAGATTGCGGCTCAATATTATTCCTATTGATTAAGGAAAAGAATAGCAATGGCAAACCTTTTGATCGTGACCGACCAGTCCAGTGACTGGCAACAATATTTCCCCTCAGAGCAAGTGGTAAGTGTAGACCAATACCTCAACAGTAATGGCACCCATACTCATCGCAGCCTGCAAGTGGTCAACCTGTGTCGCGATTATGGCTACATGAGCAGCGGCTATTACTGCTCGCTGATGGCAGAGGCACGCGGCCACCGCGTTATCCCTCGAGTGATGGCAATCAACGACATCAATCAACCCTTTTTACTCTCTTCTGGCTTATTGAAACTCAATAAACTGTGCGCCCAAACCGATTTTATACAGTGCAAAATTTATTTTGGCCGCACCGCAGAAAAAGGCTTGGATAAACTGGCTCGCCGTCTGTTTGAACAGTTTATGGTGCCCGTTATTGAGTTGGAAATGAACCGCGTTCAAGGGCAGTGGCAAATCAGCAAAATTGGCCCTTTCCCATTCCAAGATTTGAACGACCAAGAACAAGATTTCTTCGTCGAATCATTAGAGCTGTTTTCAACCAAAGTTTGGCGTAAACCGAAGCAAGAGAAAAAGTACCGTTACGATATTGCCATGCTGGTGGACGAAGAAGAGAAAATGCCACCTTCTGATCCCTCAGCATTAAAACGTTTTCGCCGCGCCGCAAACCGTTTAGGGGTTAACCTAGAAACCATTTCACCGGATGACTTATCGCGTTTGGGTGAATTTGATGGCTTGTTTATTCGCGCCACCACGAACATCAGTAATTACACTTACCGCTTTGCAAAAACGGCTGAGAAAATGGGCTTGGTGGTGATGGATGATTCTGAATCGATCATGAAATGCACCAATAAAGTGTTCTTAACTGAGTTGTTGCAACGCAACAAAGTGCCTGCGCCAAAAGGCGTGATTTTGCAAAGTTTTGATGAGCAATGGAAAAGCAATGTCATGCAGGAGTTGAGCTTTCCCATGGTATTAAAAATTCCAGATGGCGCATTTTCACGTGGCGTGGTCAAAGTACGCGACGAGCAAGAGCTGGAACGCGAAGCCGGCGCACTGTTTGAAAAAAGTGCTCTGATTTTGGCACAAGCCTTCATGCCAACTGACTTTGACTGGCGCATCGGTGTAATGAACCGCCAAGCCATCTTCGCCTGCAAATACATGATGAGCCGCGGCCACTGGCAAATTTATCAACATCACAACAGTGGCCGAGTCTCTTCTGGCGGCTTTGAAACCTTGGATTTAAAGCAAGTACCTAAAAACGTGGTTGATGTTGCCTTAAAAGCGTCAAACCTTATCGGCAGTGGCCTGTACGGCGTTGACTTGAAAGAGATTGATGGCCAAGTTTATGTAATTGAAGTGAATGATAACCCTAGTATTGATCACCAAGTTGAGGATGCGTTTTTAGGCGATCTTCTTTACGATAGGATCATGACTGAGTTTCTGCGCCGTATTCAAATGCGCGGCTTCTGATCTCAATTGGTATAATCTACTGCTCCTCAATGCTGAGTCATTGAGGAGCAAGTGATAAGGATATTCATGGAATTTTTGATCGACCAGTGGCATTTTTCTGCATCCGCTCCGCAGCAAAAACTCAATAGCGCTTCACTGATTGAAGCAGGGAATTGGTATCACTGCCAACGCGATATTCCCGGTTTAAAAGAGTGGTTGCTGCAGTATCAGATCCCCATTTCAATTGTCGACAGCCTCTTAGCAGAGGACACTCGCCCACTGTTTGAGCAATACGATGATGATAACTTTTTACTGATTTTGCGTGGCGTCAACATGAACGACAACGCCAACCCAGAAGATATGTTGAGCGTGCGCATTCTCTATTTCAATGGCGCGCTGTTTTCAACCCGAAAAATCCCGTCAAAAGCCGTCAATGTAATCCGTGACCTACTGCAGGCCGGGCAAGGCCCGCAAACCCTTTCAGATGTACTCGTGCAGATCATTGATGGTTTAAACAAAAACATCGATAACTACTTAAACAGCATTGAAGCGAAAATCACCCAATACGATAACGAGATTGAACTCAGTGACGAGCTGATGCAGACGCATAAAGCGCTGCTCAAAATCAAACGTTTTATCAAACCTCAGCAATACGCCATCGATGATTTCAGTGATTCCAAAGTCTCGCTGGCAAATGATAAAAACTTGCGTCTGCGCCACAGCGTTAACACCATCACACGCATTAATGAAACCCTCGATTTTTACCTTGGAGAGCTCGAACTGATCAAAGGGGAATTACGTCAATATCATGCAGAGAAGATGAACCAAAACACCTATTTATTCTCGGTGATTGCGGCGATCTTTCTACCAACAAGCTTTTTAACTGGCTTACTTGGGGTTAATGTCGGCGGTATTCCCGGCACTGAATCCCCCGTTGCTTTTGCTCTCTTTTGCATCGCACTGGTTGGTATTTTTGGTTTAGAGTTTTGGATTTTGCATCGGTTACGTTTTTTCAATAAGGAGTCGTAATTCACTGATGATGTATATTTTTGGTTATGGCAGCTTGATCAACTCCGCTTCTCGCCAGTTAACAGGGCAAACAGGAAGAGCTATTCCCGTGGTCGCGCATGGTTTAGTTCGTTACTGGGGAAAAATTGATGAGAGCTACATATTGTCACCTTTGGTGGTGAATGAAGGACAAGGGCAAGTCAACGGCGTACTGCTGGAGATCGATGAAACCGCTTTGGCAGAATTTGACCGTCGAGAACGTGGTTATGAGCGAGTGCCCCTCAACGCTAATCAAATCGAGAGTGATGACGCTTTTAACCTCCAATGTCCGATTTGGGTTTATGTCAAAGAGGCACCAGAGCCTCCCTGCGAGCGAAGCCCTATCGTACAAACCTATGTCGATACCGTGCTGGCTGGTTGTTTAGAGTTTTCAGAAACCTTTGCGCGCCATTTTATTGAGCACACGGTTGGCTGGCAACATCCGCTGATTAACGATCGCCTCGCGCCGAAATACGGTAATTTAGCAGGGGTAGAGCCCTGTCATCATGCGATCATTGATGAGCTGATTGCTACGGTACGTTAGCGCCTTAGCTTTTATTCCAATTTTAAACGTTTACATTAATTAGAAGCCTTGATTTACCTGTATAGAAAGTCGTAATTATCACATTGATTGCATTGTTCGTTTGCCTTATTTACACCACCATTGTTAAATACAGCGAGCAATAGCAAGAGGTGTAATATGGCTACCATAAAAGATGTAGCTCGCGAAGCCGGTGTGTCAGTGGCAACGGTTTCACGAGTCATCAATAAATCCCCTAAAGCGAGTAAAACATCGATTGAAGCGGTCACCGCCGCAATGAGTTTACTTGGTTATCGGCCTAACGCCGCCGCACGAGCTTTAGTCAGCCAAAGTACCGACACCATAGGCGTGCTAGTCAGTGACGTTTCCGATCCTTTTTTTGGCATGCTCGTGAAAGCGGTCGATAATGTGGCTCATGACAATGGCAAGCATCTATTGATTGGCAATGGTTATCACCGTGCTGAAGAAGAGCGCCAAGCGATTGAACTGTTGATCAACAGCCGTTGTGACGCTTTGGTGATTCACTCGAAAGGTTTATCGGATCAAGAATTGATCGACTACGCCGCCGAAGTGAAATCGATGGTATTGATCAACCGTCATATCCCGCAACTGGCTAACCGCTGCATCTCATTGGATAACTACAAAGGTGCTTATTTGGCGACTGAGTTTTTGATCCGCCACGGTCATAAAAAAATCGCTTGTATTGGCTCTTCTCATTCGATTGAAGACGCTACAGATCGCGTAGCTGGTTATCAAGCCGCGTTGAAAGATCACGGTATTGAGATCGCTCCTAATTACATCGAGTTGGCCGAACCACACAGCGAAGGTGGCGAGCAAGCGATGACTCACTTGCTGATCCGTTCGATCGACATGACTGCCGTGGTCGCCTACAACGACAATATGGCAGCGGGCGCGTTAAATGTGCTTGAGGAGAATGGTGTAAAAAGCCCTGAGCAAATTTCAGTGATCGGCTTTGATGATGCGTTGATCGCACGCTATATTCGCCCAAGGCTGACCACCATCCGCTACCCAATCGAGATGATGGCTGAAAAAGCCGCTAAACTGGCACTCCAATTAGCCCGTGGCGAAACGATAGAAAAAGAACCGATGATTTTCTCACCGACTTTGGTGCGTCGAGATTCGGTAGAAAAAATCTGACGCACTCAGGTTACACTTTCACTCGCCACTTTGGGCATCAATACTCAACATCTAAGCGATGTACCCACCTTAAACGTCAAATTGGTAAATGGTGGTATGAGTATATTCTTGCCCTGGCAGAGTAATACAGCTGGGTTGCTGCCATTCGGCATGATTGGGAGCATCCGGCAAGTATTGAGTTTCTAATGCGACCCCCGCATAGCCTTGATAAACCCCACCGCGCCGATTGGGCGTCCCCGATAGCCAATTTCCACTATAAAGTTGTATGGCAGGCTTAGTCGTAAATACGCTCATAGTTACCTTTGCATCTGGTGATTTCAGTTGCGCGGCGCACACGGTTAAATCAGCTTTATCAAGCAATAAATAACTGTGGTCATACCCTTTGCTTGCTTGTTGCTGCTCATCTTTGAGTAAGTCACGACCTATTGATTTTGCAACGCGAAAATCAAAGCCCGTGTCGATGACAGATTTTGGCCCTGACAATGGGATTCCATGTGGATCTGTGGGTAAAAATTGATCGGCTTTTATAAAGAGTGAATGATCTAAAATCGTATGATCACTCTCTGCGCCTAGCAAATTAAAATAGGCGTGGTTGGTTAAATTAAGCGGCGTTGGTTTATCTGTGGTCGCTAAATAGCGGAGGATCAATTGATTATGATCGTTCAGTTCATAGCTCACGGCAATGTCAACATTACCGGGAAAACCTTGGTCACCATCCGATGAATGGATTGAAAACGTCACTTGTTGAGCACTTTTGTGAGCAATAGTCCAACGACGCTGATCTAACCCTTCAAGACCACCATGCAAACTATTTCCAGCTTGGTTGGTCGTCACTTGATAGCGTTGATCATTTAATTCAAATTGGCCTTTAGCGATCCGGTTGGCATAACGTCCCACAGTGACGCCCATATAGCTTTGTTGTTTCTGGAAGTCGCTCATGGTGGAAACACCCAGCAGAACTTCTCTGCGTTCCCCATCCTTAAGCGCCAACTCACAACTGAGCCATGTTGCACCAATATCCATTAATACTACGCGGCTACCAATGCGGTTAGTCAAACTGACAAGTTGTGCCGGGCGGCCATCATAAGCTACTTGCTGAGTCATAGTGTGAACAAGTGAAGATGTGCAGCAAGCCTCCACTAGACCAGCGCCTTCTTTTGCTTGGCAGACGTAAATCGACGCTTTGAGGCCAGTCGCCACTTCATATTTCTCATCGACAGCCGCTTTCACTGCATCAACCAATGTCGGTGGGACAAGTGCCACAATACAGCCACCAAAGCCGCCCCCAGTCATACGCACACCGCCTTGGTCACCAATCACCTCTTTGATGATATCAACCAAGGTATCAATCTCTTTGACCGTAATTTCAAAATCATCACGCATCGATGCGTGTGATTGAGCCATCAGCTCGCCCATGCGCTTCATGTCGTGGGCGCGCAACGCTTGGGCCGCTTCAACAGTACGGTCATTTTCAGTAATGATGTGACGAGCACGTTTAGCCACCAACTCATCAAGCTCAGAAACTTTTTGGTTAAACTGTTCAATGCTTACATCACGCAGCGCTTTGACGCCAAAAATACGCGCAGCCTCTTCACACTGCTGACGGCGGGTGTTGTATTCGCTATCCACCAAGCCGCGTTTTTTATTGGAGTTGACGATCACGACGGCCATCTCTTCTGGCATTGAAACCGCTTGTGTTTCTAGGCTACGGCAATCTAAAAGTAGCGCGTGGTTTTCACGACCTTGCGCCGAAATCATTTGATCCATAATGCCGCAATTACAGCCGACAAATTCGTTCTCGGCCTGTTGGCCATTTAGTGCAATTTCCGCTTGAGAAATATCCAGTTGATAAAGTTCTTTAAAAGTTTGACCGATCACGACCTCAAGCGCAGCCGAAGAGCTAAGCCCTGCTCCCTGTGGAACATTACCGCTGACAGTAATATCCGCCCCGGTAAACGAGTACCCACGCGCAAGCAAACATTTCACCACGCCGCGAATGTAGTTCGCCCACATTTTGTCTTGTTGGAAAGTAATCTCTTGGGTGAGGTCAAACTCATCAAGTGCATTGCCATAATCAACAGACACGATGCGGACTAAATTATCTTCACGCTTGGCAGCCGCTACCACAGTTTGATAGTTAATTGCGCAGGGGAGCACAAAACCGTCGTTATAGTCGGTGTGCTCACCAATCAAATTTACACGGCCTGGCGCTTGGATGATATGACTAGGCGCGTAGCCCAACACTTGCTCAAAAGACGCTTTCACATTTTGGATTAAATCAAACATTTGCATTCCTAAACTCATAAACTGGTTTTCATTTCTCATTAACCACTTAGCGCTATGAAAAAAACTTTGTTAAGCCCAAGTCGTTGGAGGTGCAGCGAGGTGATAAGTAAATTCAGCCAATGAACATAGATTACCTATGTTCTTAGGGTGCGTTTACGCAGCAACAAAGCTACAACTTCACAGATGACGTTACTGCTCTTTGTAGTGAACATCACTTAGCTCGCGCAGACGCTGCGCCGCTTGTTCTGCGGTTAAATCTCGTTGGCTTTCAGCCAACATTTCATAACCCACCATAAACTTACGAATCGAGGCACTGCGCAGCAGTGGTGGGTAGAACAGTGCATGCAGTTGCCAATGGTCAATGTTCGTACCCTCTTCAAAGAAAGGCGCGTAATGCCAGCCCATAGAATAAGGGAAAGAACATTGGAACAGGTTGTCGTAACGGCTGGTCAGTTTTTTAATCGCAACGGCGAGATCGTCACGTTGCGCATCACTCAACTCACTCATGCGACGGATATGCATTTTTGGCAGCAACATGGTTTCAAATGGCCATGCAGCCCAGTAAGGCACAACAGCCACCCAATGCTCTGTTTCCAGCACAATGCGTGAGCCATCTTTCAGCTCAGCTTGCACATAATCCACCAGCAGGTTACTACCCTGTTGTTGGTAATACGCTTTTAGGTTGTGCTCCTTGCGTTCAATTTCATTGGGTAAGAAGCTATTAGCCCAGATTTGGCCGTGTGGGTGAGGCTGGGAACAACCCATGGTTTCACCTTTGTTCTCAAATGCTTGCACCCAAACGTACTCTTTACCTAACTCTTCGATTTGATCGTTCCACGTATCAATCACGCTGCGAATGTTGCCCACGGGTAACTCTGGCAGAGTTTTGCTGTGATCTGGAGAGAAACAAATCACTCGGCTCAAACCACGTACACCTTGAGTTTTGAATAGAGGGCTATCGGACTTCGGTGCATCTGGTGAATCCACCATCAGTGCTGCGAAGTCGTTGTTGAATACGTATGTACCTTGGTAGTCTGGGTTGACATCACCAGAGATACGCTCGTTTGTCGGACAAAGAAAACACTTCTCATCATAACTTGGCAGTTCATCTACCGCTGGCTTTTCATCAGCCCCGCTCCAAGGGCGTTTAGCGCGATGTGGTGAGACTAAAATCCACTGCCCCGTGAGTGGGTTGTAGCGACGATGTGGATGATCCACTGGGTTAAATTCAACATTCGACATATTGCTTACTCAATTATGCTATTTGATAGTCCGGCGCGTCACGCCGGATAAAAACTAGTACCCTTGCGGGTTATTGGATTGCCAATGCCATGTATCAGCAGCCATTTCATTGATACTGCGCATCGCCTTCCAAGCCAGATCTCGCTCCGCTTTTGTGGTACTAGCCCAACACTCGGCAATATCACCCGGGCGGCGTGGGCAAATCTCATAAGCAATAGGAACACCACTTGCTTGAGCAAAGGCTGAAACTATCTCTAACACACTCGATCCGTTACCCGATCCAAGGTTGTAAATATGCCTTCCCGCTTTCATCGCAACCGTATTTAAAGCGGCCAAATGGCCATCGGCTAGATCCATCACATGAATGTAATCACGCACACCCGTACCATCCGGTGTGGGGTAGTCGCTACCAAATATGGATAACTTCTCGCGGCGACCTACCGCAACTTGGGCAATAAACGGCATCAGATTATTCGGCACACCTTGCGGGTCTTCGCCCATAGTGCCAGAAGGGTGAGCTCCCACAGGGTTGAAGTAACGCAGTAAGGTCACACTCCAATCTGGCTCAGCAACCACTAAATCCGACAGGCACTGCTCAACCATATATTTGCTACGACCGTAAGGATTGGTGGTTGATCCGGTTGGAGAATCTTCAGTTATCGGCACGATTTCAGGATCGCCATACACTGTCGCCGATGAACTGAATACAATACTTTTCACTCCAGCTTTACGCATACTGCGCGCTAGCACCAACGAACCATTGACGTTATTGTCATAATATTCGAGCGGTTTTATCACGGATTCACCGACAGCTTTTAAACCTGCAAAATGAATCACAGCATCAATATTATGTTCAGCAAATACCTTATCGAGAAAGGCCTCATCACGGATATCACCATGATAAAACACGGGCGTTTTATCTGTCAGTGCATGGATACGGCTTAATACTTCAATCTTCGCGTTAGATAAGTTGTCAACGATAATGGGGTCGATACCCGCTTGTATCATTTGTACACAGGTATGACTTCCGATATAGCCCATGCCGCCCGTCACTAATACTTTCACCATACTCTCCTATTGGGATACCGATAGAGGTTGATTCTCGCTTTTGAAAAAGTCTAACAGCCTTACTCGCTTTCAATCTGTGATCAAAACACCACAATGTAAACGTTTCCACGAAAACTCTAAAACAATTCCCTTCACTTAACTGATTTTATTTAAATTACGTATACAATACGCACAGGTAGGCTCTAGTGAGATATTTTGCAGCCCACCACCTTGCACCATCATCTTCTCTAGTTCGACTTACCTTGCTGAGTTTTAGCCCATGACCCAAAGCCGTGTAGAACTGAATAACCGAATGAATATCGTCACTTTGACTTGGCCGATCTTTATTGAGATTTTATTACGGACGGCGATTAACACCAGTGATGTGTTTATGCTGAGTAGTTATTCAGACAAGGCTGTATCAGCGGTTGGGGTTATCACTCAAATCAATTTTTTCTTGCTGATTGTCTCAATGATGGTCAGCAGTGGTACTGGGATCCTAATTGGGCAATACAATGGCTCTGGCCGCCAAAGTGAATCGGCACATGTTGGGGTGGCCAGTTTACTGCTTGGATTAATCATTGGCTCATCGCTCAGTTTAGCCGCTTATTTGAGCGCTAATTCAGTCATGAATGCCTACGGCCTAGAAGCGCAGGTTGCACAATATGGCTATGAATATCTGGTTATCAGTGGCAGCTTTACAGTAAACGTTACCATCGGCATTGTACTGGCGACGATTTTGCGCAGTAACGGCTACTCCAAAGCGCCGATGTTCATTAATTTATTTGCCGGATTATTGAATATCATCGGTAACTATATTGCTATTTTTCAACCCTTTGGACTGCCCGTCTACGGTGTACAAGGGGTTGCGATATCAACAGTGTTCAGCCAAATTGTCAGCACTATTTTGCTGTACTACACCGTTAAGTACTACCACATATCACTACCGGTGAAAGAGTGGAAAATCATCCCGAAGCCGCTATACCAGAAGATCATCAAGATCGGCATGATGAATGCGGGAGAGATTCTTTCCTATAACATGATGCAACTGACGGTGATTTTTTTCGTTGTAAAAATGGGCACGGCTTCACTGGCCGCGTTTACTTATGCGCAAAATATTGCCCGTCTCGCCTTTGCATTCTCAGTGGCTCTTGGGCAAGCCGGGCAAATTCAAACTAGCTACTACATTGGTAAAGGTTGGGTGGATGAGATTCTGACTAAAGTACAACAATATTTTGTGGTTGGCTTTCTCGTCTCCAGCACATTGACGATCTCAATTTATCTACTGCGCGCTGACATCATCGCCCTCTTCACTTCTGATCCTGAGATAACGGCCTTGGTCGCAGGGTTAATTGCTGGCTCCATTGCAATGGAAGCTGGGCGCACGTTTAACCTAATTTTTATTGCCGCACTCAAAGGCGCAGGAGACATTCGCTTTCCAGTGCAGATGGGCATATTAAGCATGTGGACTTTTGGCGCAGGTTTAACTTACTTATTTGGCCTACATTGGGGATGGGGAGTTATGGGTGCATGGGTGGCCATTTCGGTGGATGAATGGTTTAGAGGCATCATCATGTTTAGGCGTTGGCGATCTAAGGTTTGGACTAAGTTTAAACTCAGTTAACCCATGCCTGTCTGTTTATCGTTTTTCTGCGGTTTACAAATGGTTAAGGATTAAATTTGAATCTGCTCAAACATCCTTTTAAAGTAGCGAAACAACGTCTCTTTAAGAGTGCTTATGCACATGTTTACTATTTTCAAAACTTTTTTTCTGCTTGGGTGGATAAGCTTTGGTGGGCCAGCCGCTCACATTGGTTATTTCCGCAATACATTCGTTGAAAAATTAAAATGGATTGAAGATAAAGAATACGCACAGATCGTTGCCTTAAGTCAGTTTTTGCCAGGGCCAGGTTCAAGCCAAGTTGGGTTTGCACTAGGATACCATCGTGGTGGCTTATTGGGTGGATGCGCCGCTTTTGCTGGTTTTACACTCCCTTCGGTTTTGATCATGGTTGCCCTTGCCATCGCCAGCAGCCAATTACTACAAACCCCCTTATTTCAAAACGTGATTCACGGCTTAAAACTGCTAGCCGTTGTGGTTGTCGCGGATGCCACATGGGGAATGTATAAAAACTTCTGTAAGAATCGCTTAACCGTTGGGTTGTGTGTGGCCACCGCTGTGATGCTGATTGTTGCACCCAGTATTGGAACGCAAATCGGAGTTCTCATTGCGGCAGCGCTGATCGGAGTGAAATGGCTCCCTAGTCAAGATTTAGCCACTGAACGTTCATTTGTCCCCACTTTCATCCCTTTCGCTCTCTTTATTGGCTTACTGGTCGGTTTACCTTTTGCCGCCCACTTAATGCCTGAAATCGCTCTATTTAACCACTTTTATCAAGCGGGTAGCTTAGTGTTTGGCGGTGGGCATGTCGTGCTTCCATTGCTGCAAAATTTAGTTGGCGACGCACTTGACCCGGATCTGTTTTTAACAGGATATGCCGCAGCACAAGCGGTTCCTGGTCCAATGTTTACCTTCGCCACTTACATTGGTTACGCTCTACTACCACAAGCGCCAATCTTAGGCGCAACGCTGGCGACCATTGCCGTCTTTTTGCCGGGTTTTTTGTTACTGCTCGGCGTGCTTAAAAATTGGCAAGCCTTAGCAAACTATCGATCAGTATCAGGAGCAATAAACGGTGTTAACGCCGCCGTCGTTGGTTTGCTGCTCTCAGCCTTATATCACCCTGTATTTACAAGCTCGGTCAGCAATCATCTAGATATGGCGATCGTTCTGACCGGTTTTTACCTACTAAAACAGCTCAAACTGCCTATTGTCTGGCTGGTTATATTCTTTATGCTCAGTGGTATTGCACTTGGATTAAACTGAAACTGGCCATACGCCTTGTGACTAAACATGGCGTCAAATAGCCGTATTTATCTAGTGACCCAGCGTCATCCAACGGCTTTCCAGTACCACCTCATATTGCTTGATTATATAACCCATTTTTTAGTTAAATTTAACGCACGCATCGCTTATCTGTTCTAAACTTATCAATTAGAAGAGCCTCTCCATTTCAACCTTGGAGACCCTGTAGCGCAGAGGAACACGCGATGGATACGCATAGCAAAGGTTGCGAGCACGCCTATTTTCCACATGTTGGTCCACTCAATAAGCAACTGGCTAACATACACCAACGAATGCAAGTCAAAGTCCCAGAGATTGACCGTATCTCTTTTGCGCTATACGACCATCACCATGATAATTTGAAAACCTACGCCGACAGCACCTTTCACGGGGGTGAGCTTATACATTACGAGTTTCCACTTGCTGAGCTTCCAGTCCTTAAGCAATGCGCACAAAACGGCCAGAGTCGTAGCGTTGAAAATATCCCAATCCAATTGAAGCCAGACTATCCTCATACTCGCTGGCTAATTGAGCAAGGTTATTGTTCATCACTGGCGATTCCGACTTACCACCAGCAAGCATTTATTGGCTTTATTTTCCTCAACTCGTGTCAAAGCCATTTGTTTACCGAACAGGTAAAGCAGAATGTAGAACCTTTTATTGAGATGATTCGCTTTGCAGTTTGCTCTGAATACGATTTAGTCCACACTATTTTAGAGACTGTAAATTTGACTCAAGCGCGCTCCCCAGAGCATCAACTGGAATCGAAAGAGCATAAAGAACGTATTAGCTGTTATGCCAAAGTCATCGCTACTGAGGTTGCTGACATTTATCAACTGGATGATGAAACCATTGATAACATCATCCAGTTTTCGCGCTATCACGACATAGGCAAACTTGCCCTACCGACCAGCTTATTACTTAACCCAAATACATTAGATAAACCAGAGCGTGCTCAACTGTATAGCCACATAGAAAAAGGTATTGAAATCATTAATCAAATTATTGATGACATAGGTACACCTGATCACCCTTGCATATGCATATTAAAAGAGATCGTCGCTTATCATCATGAGTTTTTGGATGGCAGTGGCTATCCTTACGGCCTAATGCAAGACAATATCCCGATATCGGCACGCATTATTGCTGTTGCCAACGTCTTTGATGCCTTAACAAGCCATCGTCCATACAAACAAGCTTGGTCTGTTCCTTTTGCCCTTCTCGAACTGGAAAAAATGGTCGTGAGCGGCAAGCTTGATAAACACTGTGTCAATGCCCTTCGCTATCATCAAGATTACTTAAAACATGTGATTGATATTCACCCAGAAATCGACCCGAAGGATAGATTCAACTGAACAGAAATAAACGTCACTCTGAGTTAATAG
>NZ_NDIO01000172.1:0-14296 GCF_002241085.1 Vibrio sp. V03_P4A6T147 | reverse complement strand
ATTTTCAACAAACCCAAGTGGACCTAAACCAATCGAGTTAGAAAAGAGAATATCTTTAGATTCAAATAAGTATTCTGGAAAATATCCTGCATACTGAGCATCATTAGTCGCTAAGTATACAGCCCTCTCCCAAGGATAAAATTCAACTTTAAGTTCATGCCCCATAGCTTGAATCGCAGCAGAGACAACCGCAATCGAGGCTCCATTTTGCATAAGTTTGGGTGATGAATAAGGCGGCCATTCAAGTGAGGTAAGCGTTAACACATCAGCTTTGACCGAGAATGATGAAAATTGACTAACTAGCAATAGCGCACAGCCAGCTAGCGACGGTTTAAGAAGTTGCATGAATAGTTTCCTTTCTGAGGTGTATTTCCATTTAGCATAGTTAAGCTTTGAAAATTTACGAAAAATTTCGTGAAAGGAGCAAAAGAGATAGATTCGATAGTGCCAATTAGATCAGGGATAACAATTAAACTTCGTAATAGAAATTTATAGAATAAAGGGGCTAAAAAGCCCCTTCATGGTGTTAGTAGATTAGTGAGTTACTGCCAATCAAGGATAACTTTGCCAGAAAGCCCGCTGCGCATAGCATCGAAGCCCGTTTGGAAGTCATCAATTTTGTAATGGTGAGTAATGATAGGCGTTAAATCGAGGCCAGATTGGATCAGGCTCGCCATCTTATACCAAGTTTCGAACATTTCACGGCCATAGATACCTTTGATCACCAAACCTTTGAAGATCACTTGGTTCCAATCGATCGCCATATCTGAAGGTGGGATACCTAATAAAGCAATACGACCACCGTGATTCATGGTTTTCAGCATAGAACTAAAGGCACTTGGTACGCCTGACATTTCAAGGCCGACGTCAAAACCTTCCGTCATGCCAAGTTCACTCATGACCTCTTCTAACTTTTGTTCCGCAACATTCACGGCGCGTGTCACGCCCATTTTGCGTGCAAGTTCAAGGCGATATTCGTTGACATCGGTGATCACCACATGGCGCGCACCAACGTGTTTCGCCACTGCGGCCGCCATGATACCGATTGGACCAGCACCAGTGATCAGCACATCTTCACCGACTAAATCAAATGACAATGCAGTATGTACAGCGTTACCAAATGGGTCAAAAATCGAGGCTAGATCATCGGAAATACCATCTGGGATCTTGAAAGCATTAAACGCAGGGATAACTAAGTATTCAGAAAATGCACCAGTGCGGTTCACACCAACACCCACAGTATTACGACATAAGTGAGTACGACCACCACGGCAATTTCGACAATGGCCGCAAGTAATATGACCTTCGCCAGACACGCGATCACCTAATTCAAAACCGCGAACTTCTTGACCAATGCCAACCACTTCACCGACGTATTCATGGCCAACCACCATTGGCACTGGGATGGTTTTTTGTGACCACTCATCCCAGTTATAGATGTGAACATCGGTGCCACAAATCGCGGTTTTCTTAATTTTAATCAGCAGATCGTTGTGACCAAGTTCAGGCATTGACACTTCGGTCATCCAAATGCCTTGCTCTGGTTTGAGTTTGGATAATGCTTTAATTTTCATTTAATGAGCCCCATTTCTTGGCCAACAGCAATAAACGCATCAATGGCGTGGTCGAGTTGCTCGCGGCTATGCGCGGCTGACATTTGTGTACGAATACGAGCTTGGCCTTTGGGCACAACAGGGAACGAGAAACCAACAACATAAATGCCCTTAGCTAATGCTCGTTCTGCAAACTCTGCTGCAACGATAGCATCGCCGAGCATAATCGGGATGATGGCGTGATCCGCCCCCCCCATAGTGAACCCCGCGCCTTCCATACGAGTACGGAAGTGCGCGGCGTTATCCCAAAGTTGGTCGCGAAGCGCAGCGCTTTCTGCCAGTAAATCCAGCACGCGAATCGATGCTGCAACAATCGCTGGCGCAACCGAATTAGAGAACAAATAAGGACGTGAACGTTGACGAAGCCAATCAATAACTTCTTTCTTGCCTGAAGTGTAACCGCCGGATGCGCCGCCCATGGCTTTACCAAGTGTGCCAGTGATGATATCAATACGGTCAATCACATCATGGTATTCATGCGTGCCACGGCCATTTGCACCCATAAATCCAACCGCGTGAGAATCATCCACCATCACTAAGGCGTTGTATTTATCCGCCAAGTCACAGATGGCAGGCAAGTTAGCCACTACACCGTCCATTGAGAATACGCCATCCGTTACGATGAGCTTATTACGAGCACCCGCCGCATCGGCTGCGATCAACTGCTGTTCTAACTCTTCCATGTTGTTGTTGGAGTAACGAAAACGCATTGCTTTACATAAACGCACACCATCAATGATTGAGGCATGGTTCAACGCGTCAGAGATAATCGCGTCTTCTTTATCTAAAATAGTTTCAAATAAACCGGTGTTTGCATCAAAGCATGAGGTGTAAAGAATCGTATCTTCTTTACCTAAGAATTGAGAGAGCTTCTGTTCCAGTTGCTTATGAATATCTTGCGTACCACAGATGAAACGTACCGAAGCCATACCAAAGCCGTGACTGTCCATGCCTTGCTTCGCCGCTTCAACCAGCGCAGGGTGATTAGCCAAACCAAGGTAGTTGTTGGCACAGAAGTTCAACACTTCTTCACCAGTAGAAATTTCGACCGCCGCTTGTTGCTGCGAGGTAATCACACGTTCAGATTTATACAGACCTTCCGCTTTGATTTCCTCAAGCTGGTTTTGGATCTGTTGATAAAATGCAGAAGACATTGCTACGTCCTTATTTTTATATAGCGCAATAGCTATGGTGTAGGGCAGCCTAAACGAAAAATAGACCCTTCATTTACACTGTAAAATTGCTTAATGGTATTTTAGTTGATCCCATTTACGACTATTATCCCATGACATGGAAAACCATTCGTGAACTTCAGGCACAAATACAATTATGATCACGCATCGTCTTATCGCCCTGCTGCCTGATTTAGCGGCTTTCATTCTCGTCGTCAATGAAGGTAGCTTTACGGCAGCCGCTCAAAAGCTGGGGGTAACACCTTCGGCATTAAGTAAATTGATTACCCGTTTAGAACAAGCACTATCAGTGAAGTTATTTGAGCGAACCACGCGCCAGCTCTTAATCACTCAGGCAGGAAAGCGCGTTTATGATCAAAGTTTGTTGATGGTCAACGCTGCGCAGCAAGCGGTTGAGCTTTCCACCTCTGACCACACCGAACCTGCAGGTGCACTCACTGTTGCGGCACCTGAAGCATTTTTGAATTCAGTTCTGCAACCCCTTGTGCTTCCTTTTCTAACTCAATACCCTGAAATTCAACTTAAGCTGAGAGCTGCAGATGGTGCGATCGATTTATTCAAACACAATATTGATGTGGCGTTTAAACTGACTGATAAGCCAGATGAAAACTTGGTACTGCGTGAAATTGGCAAAACCCACTTAGTGTTGTGCGCCAGCCCAGAATATATAGCGGCCAGAGGCGCGCCCACACACCCTATCGAATTAACGGATCACGACTGCTTGTATCTTGCCGAAACCGAGCGTGACCATCTCTGGGATTTTCATAAAGAAGATGAGTTCCATACAGTGGCCGTCTCAGGCCGCTATGCAGTAAACCACTCACAAATGCGTTTGAACGGCGTGAAAAATGGCTTAGGTATCGGTATCTTCCATGATTTTGTCATTCAGCAAGCGCTCGTTGAAGGCAGCGTCGTCCGGCTATTAGCCGATTGGACGATCAAAAGTAATTACTACGGCTCAATTGCCATGCAATATCCGCAAACCAAGTACATGCCAGCAAGGTTGCGGGTGTTCATTGATTACGTCACTGAACATTTGGTCAGCCAACTCAACAAATAAAGGGTAATCATGCTAAAACGAATCCACCACGCGGCAATTATTTGTTCAGACTACGCACGTTCCAAAGCGTTTTATACTCAGATCTTAGGGCTGCCTGTTATTGCTGAAAATTACCGCGCCGCTCGCGATTCATACAAGCTGGATCTTGCTCTGCCCGATGGCGGACAAATTGAGCTGTTCTCATTTCCAAATACACCACCAAGACCAAGCTTCCCTGAAGCTCAAGGGCTACGACATTTAGCGTTTGTGGTGGGCAGTGTCAGTGAAGTCAAAGCGTATTTAGAGGAAAAAGGCGTCATCGTCGAGCCCATCCGCGTTGATGAGTTCACTGGTCGCGAATACACATTTTTCGCCGACCCAGATGGTTTACCGTTAGAGCTTTATTCTGAATAGTGAATAGTGAATAGTGAATAGTGGAAGGAATCAAGGCTATTTTCTAACGCCAGTACAACAGATTAAATAATGGTGGCGCACGAGGAACTTGTTTTTCAAATCGTACACTTAGAGCCAAAAAAGTGTAGCTATCTGAAACAAACAAGTTCAGTCGTGTCAGTAAAGGTGTCGTTGGAAGTGAATCTTGATGAAAGGTGGAGAAATGAGCAAAGGGACAGGGTTTCGTATGCTGTGTCTGTACTTTTCCCTCTTCAATTTGAACCAGCTCAAAACCATTAATGGTGCACAGTGTGGCCCAAACCCCCGCCGTATTGCCATGCGCGTTTATTACAGGCATAAGCGACACCAACACCCAACTGAGCGCGCTGGTGAGCAACATTATTCTGTTAAAACGGTTTAGGCGAATCATAGCAACACTCAATTTTTTCTTGTCGACACTATATAACGCAATGATAAAAATAACAGTGCGGCAGCGCTAAAAACTTAACAAATACCCTCAAGTTCGCTACAAATCGTTAGCTTAAAGACGACGTTTCAAGATGCATATCAATGTGACTCCATTCACGCTTTGTCTATCAATCCACCCAAACTAGGAAATATTCCTAACTCAGTTAGGCCATGCCCTCAAGTCAATCGCCAAGCCGATTTTTACAATCACTCTATGATGCAGCCAGACGGTTGCTAGCCATTCGACTCTGGTGTGAATTGACTGACAGCAGAGATTTCTTTGACGTGATTTTCTAAGGATTTCACATGCTAAAACTTTTGCAACAGGTTCGGCTACCGACCCTCGATCTCCCCGCAGCAGAACGCCGTAAAATGTGGTTCAAACCATTTTTACAATCATACCTTGTGGTGTTTATTGGCTACATGGCGATGTATTTAGTGCGCAAAAACTTCAACGTTGCACAAAACGATATGATTTCAACCTACGGCTTGTCGATGACACAGCTAGGGCTGATTGGTCTTGGTTTCTCCATCACTTACGGGATTGGTAAGACAGTGGTCTCTTACTACGCCGATGGCAAGAACACGAAACAGTTCCTACCTTTTATGCTGATCCTTTCTGGTATTGCAATGCTTGGATTTAGCATGAGCATGGGCGGTTCAAGCGTCAGCATTTTCTTAATGGTTGCTTTTTATGCGCTAAGCGGTTTTTTCCAAAGTACTGGTGGGCCATCAAGCTACTCCACTATCACCAAATGGACGCCCAAAAATAAACGCGGCACCTACTTGGGTTTATGGAATATGTCGCACAATGTCGGCGGCGCAGGTGCGGCAGGCGTAGCACTGTTTGGTGCAAACTATCTCTTTAATGGTCACGTTGTGGGCATGTTTGTGTTCCCGTCGATCATCGCATTAGTGGTGGGTTTCATTGGTTTGCGTTACGGTAGTGACTCTCCTGAAGCATACGGTTTAGGTACGGTCGAAGAGTTGTTTGATGAAGCGGTCAGTGAGGAAGATATTGCCGCGGAAGAAAACCAAATGACCAAACGTGAGATCTTTGTTGAATACATTTTGAAAAACAAAGTAATTTGGTTACTCTGCTTTGCCAACATCTTCCTCTACATCGTGCGTATCGGCATCGACCAGTGGTCTACTGTGTATGCCTATCAAGAACTTGGTTTGTCAAAAGAAGCGGCCATTTCAGGCTTCACTCTCTTTGAAGTGGGCGCATTAGTCGGCACTTTAATGTGGGGTTATCTGTCCGATCTTGCTAATGGCCGCCGTGCTTTGGTCGCCTGTGTATCTCTGGGACTCATCATTGTTGCGCTCGAATTCTATCAGCACGCCACCAGCGAGTTTATGTATCTCGGGTCACTGTTTGTTCTAGGTTTCCTTGTTTTTGGCCCACAATTACTGATTGGTGTCGCTGCGGTTGGCTTTGTGCCGAAAAAAGCGATCAGTGTCGCCGATGGCGTTAAGGGCACTTTTGCTTACTTAATTGGTGATAGCTTTGCCAAACTTGGCCTAGGTATGATCGCCGACGGTACACCGATTTTTGGCCTCACCGGCTGGAAGGGCACCTTTGCTGCGCTCGACACTTCAGCGATGATCTGTATCGTACTGCTGATTTTTGTCGCGATCGCAGAAGAGCGTAAGATCCGCCATGAGAAAAGGCTAAAGCTGGCCGCAGCTGCCGCTTAGCTCCCAGCAAAATCAAACGCGATATTCTCTTTTATGAGTGTGTCGCGTTTTATTGTGCCACCCCTTCCTTTTTGACGCGCTAGACTCCTCTACAATGGCATCCATAGCAAAGGGATATATTGCTTGTTTAATTGTCTCTGTGGCGTTAGTTTAAGCTCCCTTTTTACTCAGGCAATATAAACAGCGGGGATTGTGATGATCAAAGTAGCACTAGTGGATGACCATATCGTGGTACGTTCAGGCTTTGCCCAACTCATGAACCTTGAAGACGATATCCAAGTGGTCGGCCAATTTAGCTCGGCGGCCGAAGCGCGCGCAGGGCTTCCCGGCACAGGGGCAAACGTCTGTATTCTTGATATTTCAATGCCTGATGAAAGCGGGCTGTCGCTGCTTCAAGATCTACCCTCTGGGATAGCATGCATTATGCTGAGCGTTCACGATTCCGCGGCCATGGTCGAAAAAGCCTTGGAGGCTGGAGCAAGAGGCTACTTAAGCAAACGTTGTAGCCCAGATGAACTTATCCAAGCCGTACGAACCAGCGCCCATGGTGGTTGCTACTTAACACCCGATATTGCGCTTAAACTCACCTCTCCCAAGCGCGAGGCAAAGCTATTAGCACAGTTGACCAAACGTGAGCGGCAAATCAGTGAAATGCTGGCTGCCGGGCTGGATGTGAAAGCGGTCGCCAATGAGCTTGGACTTAGCCACAAAACCATTCATGTCCATCGCGCCAATGCCATGGATAAGTTAGGTGTGAGCAATAACGTGGCCTTAGCGAAATATTTTTCTGACTCATTCTAATGCCACGCTATTTTATTACATCACTCTGCGCTTGGTTTCTGCTCTCTTGCAGTTGGTTTTGCTTGTGGGTTATCGCCTACTATTTTGTCAACGATCCGGAACTGGCGATCTTCTTCTTTCCTTTTGCTCTGCGTTTAGGCACTGCACTGCACAGTCCACAACGTTACTGGCCCGCGATTTATGGTGCAGAATGGTGGCTGACGATTGCGCTCGCCATGCTAATGGAACAACCTCAATGGCTGACAGTACTCGCCGCCAGTATCGCAACGCTGCCCTTAAACCTGCTCGCCCAGCGCTACTACCACGGAAGTCAGTGGCGTCGCTTTATTGTGATGGGCGGGTTGATCCTCGCCAGCGCTATCGTTAATACGCTGGCCACCACCTACCACGGCCATGCCGCGTCAATGGTGATGTTAGTCAGCATCACAGCTGGCTTAATGATTGTGCCAAGCTGCTATTTGATATGGAATTATCTTTTCCAAAGCACTTGGGTTCCACTGACGGCGAACTTAGTCTCTCGTCATATCGAATTTCGCACGCGTCACGTCTTACTCTACTCTTTACTATTTATTTTAAGCATTGCGCTGCAAATTGGTTTACCTGATGAGCTTCGGCGTTTTGCGCCATTTTGTTTAGCCATCCCGATCATTTTGCTCGCTTTTCGCTACGGCTGGCAAGGTGCATTGCTCGGCACTCTGCTCAATAGCATTGCATTGATCGCGGCTCGTAGTGGTGTCTCTAATATGGAAGTCACTGATCTCCTGCTCTCTCTTTCAGCACAAAGCTTAACCGGCATTTTGCTGGGAATGGGTGTGCAGCGACAAAGAGATCTCAACACCAAGCTGCGCCAACAGCTTGATCGTAACCAAAATTTGTCCCGCCAATTAGTCAAAGCTGAAGAATCTGTTCGGCGCGATATTGCTCGCGAGCTGCACGATGAGATCGGTCAAAATATTACCGCTATCCGTACTCAAGCCAGCATTATTCAACGCGTCGAATCTCAGCCCGTCACCAGCCATTGTGCTAAAACCATTGAGTCTCTCTCTTTAAATGTTTATGACACAACTAAAAGTTTGCTGACCCGTTTACGCCCCAAAACCTTAGATGATTTAGGCCTAGTCGAAGCACTGGATCAACTGCTGCGTGACCTTGAATTTGAGACGCACGGCATTCAAACCCAAGTGGTTTGGACGGGGAATTCAACCACTCAACTGCAAAAGTTAAGTGATGCCACCAAGGTGACCCTTTATCGATTGTGCCAAGAGGCGCTCAATAATGCCTTGAAATACGCAGAAGCTAGCCACATTGTGATTGAGTTTTCGTTGGCAAGTGATGTCACACTGCGCATTCACGATGATGGCATCGGTTTCAAAGCACAAGCGCAGCTGAACGGCTTTGGTTTACGGGGGATGCGTGAGCGAGTCGAGGCATTGGGTGGCCACTTTCAGATTATTAGCCACTGTCAGTCTACAACAGCCAACCACGATCTAAGCGAGAATGGCACTCAGCTTACCGTCACACTGCCCCACTTATAATCGTGGAATATAAAGCACTATGATAAATTTTCTACGCTCTCAACCACCGAAACCGCTTCTTGCATCAGCGCAGGAGGTTAATCAGCAGTACCGTTATTGGCGCTTTCACATCATGATGGCGATGTATGTCGGTTATGCGCTTTTCTACTTCACGCGTAAAAGTTTGAATTACGCCATGCCCGCGATGATTGCTGACCTCGGTTTAGATAAGAGTGATATTGGCATCATGGGCACGTTGTTTTACATCACCTATGGTATCTCAAAATTTCTGTCTGGAATTTTGTCGGACCGCTCCAACCCGCGCTATTTTATGGGCCTAGGGTTAATGGCAACGGGTTTTATCAATATTCTGTTTGGCTTTTCAAGCTCAATCAGTATGTTCATCTTACTCTGGGTGCTCAATGCTTGGTTCCAAGGTTGGGGATGGCCTTCTTGCTCTAAACTCCTGACAACTTGGTATTCGCGCTCTGAACGTGGTTTTTGGTGGGCGTTATGGAATACCGCTCATAACGTGGGGGGCGCGTTGATCCCATTACTGGTTGGCTTTCTCACTTTCCATTTTAGTTGGCGCGAAGGTTTTATTGTACCGGGCTGTTTAGCCGTTATTGGTGGGGTTTTCTTATGTTGGCGGTTGCGTGATAAACCAATGACCCAAGGTTTACCCAGTGTTGGTCAATGGCGTAATGACGCCCTTGAACTGGCGCAAGAAAATGAAGGCCTCGGCCTTAGCACTAAACAGATCTTGCACAAATATGTGTTAGGAAATAAGTACATTTGGTTACTCGCCTTGAGCTATGTACTGGTCTACATAGTGCGTACTGCCATCAATGATTGGGGAAATATCTACCTTACCGAGCAACAAGGCTATGATTTGATCACGGCTAATGGCGCGCTTTCGCTGTTTGAAGTCGGTGGGTTTATTGGATCGTTAGTCGCAGGCTGGGGCTCAGACAAACTGTTTGGCGGCAACCGTGGGCCAATGAACCTGATTTTTTCAATGGGCATTTTTCTTTCGGTGGCAGCGCTGTGGCTGATGCCGTTAACGGGGTTTGTATTCCAAGCCGCTGGCTTTTTTACGATTGGCTTTTTTGTCTTTGGCCCACAAATGTTAATTGGTATGGCCGCCGCGGAGTGTTCTCACAAAGATTCGGCTGGCGCAGCAACTGGGTTTGTGGGGTTATTTGCGTATATGGGCGCAGCGCTCGCCGGTTACCCGTTAGCCATTATTGTCGAGCAATTCGAATGGCGAGGTTTTTTTGTCACCATTTCTGTTTGCGCCGCTGTGATCGGCTTACTACTGCTGCCTTTCTTACAAGCTCAGTTTTCAGGCAGCGACCACCCCACGAACCATTGAACGTTATAACCAATCCAACGTTATCGTGAGGGGCCACAAAGCTGATTAACCAAATAAGCGCTTCCAGATACTTGGGTTACGCTGCTCGTGGTATTCAACACGCAGTTCGTCTACCGTCCGCAGCGTTTGTTGAGCTTGCTCTAAATTTCCTTGCTCAAGATCCACTTCGATTTTGTCTAATGCCACTGAAAGCTTATTAAACCCTTCTAAATAGAGATCTTGCTTCTCCGGTGGATAATTTCCTCGTTTTGACTCTTCAACCAATTGACTTAATCTCTCAATGGGTGCTTGCATTGTTTCAACGCTGGTCGCTTCTGCCGCTTGTTTAAATTCAAGCTTCATTTGTTTCATGTTCTGTTTTAAGTCAACATTAGCCGCCGACACGCTAGCCGCAAATAATGCGCAAGCTGTTAATATCATTATTTTTTTCATAATTATTTCTTTTTATTCTGGCAAGAAGTGCCAAGTTTAATGGATCTCAAGATAAAAGAGGGACAAATTTTTGTCATTTTTATGACCTCTTTACGGCTTATAGTGTTTGATATTCTGCGATCGCTTTTCGCCCGCGCAGTGCTAAAAAGGCCAGAAACTGCTCGACACTGTGCGTAATCACTTTCTCAGCAGCAATACCAACGTTCTCAAGCAGTTCACTGGCCAGTTGAAGTTGGCCGATATCTTGACAAAAATGAGCATCGCTGCCAGTGGTAACATAAGCACCATGCGCTTTCGCCACCTTAGCAATTTCATAACAGCGATCGACACTCCCTACCCTGCTGTGTCCTTTTAAGGTGCTGTTATTAATTTCTATCGCAACGTGATGCTGGGCGGCGCAGGCGATCACCTCATCAAAATCAAAATCGAAATTAGGGTTACCTAAGTGCCCTAGCGCATCCACTCGTCCACCTTTAATCACATTGATTAACGCTTCGGTATGCGCCGCTTTATCGGCAGGCTGAAATACGGGCTCATGAAAACTGGCGATAACCCAATCTAAGTTTTGGTCAACCGAAGGGTGAACATCAATCTCGCCAGCACGATTCATGATGTTGGACTCAATGCCTCGGATAATGGCAACACCGTCTAAAAAGCGCGGCAAAATACGTTGATTGGAGAAGAACCAATAATGCGGCGCTCCAGGCATCGACTGCGCATGATCGGTTGTGCAAAACATTGCCAATCCATTTTCTTTAGCTGAACGCGCGTTTTCAATAAGCGTGCTGTAAGCGTGACCACTTGCATAAGTGTGAGTATGAGTATCAACGACAAGATTCATTTTAATTATTCCATTCCAACAGCGATGCTTCAGTGTAACAGCCTCGCTGATAGCACTTCAATCTAAGGGCGATATATTCACCATATCGACACTTTCTGACCGGATGAAAACACACCGATGTGAAATGGTTTTTTGCAACTTACCCACATTGAACAATACTTAGCAATGTCATCCAATTCGGAGTTGGTTATGAAACGACGTCGTTACTCACTGAGCATTCACATTACGAGTCTCTTTTTAGTGCTCGCCATGGTGATCGGCATTGTATTGATTGGCATAAGTTATCACCATAGTCAGCAACTACTGACGGTAAGTGCACAAGGATTAAGTAGCGAAAACAGCAAAAAACTGGAATCAGCATTTAAACAAAGTGCCGCACCTATCTTGACTACGCTCGATTTTTTAGCTTTTAGTAACGTAATTGATCAACCGGATAAAGTCATCTCGGACCCACGCCAACTCGCCACCGTTTGGCTGACCTTCCAACGTAATCCACAGTTGGTCGCGCTCTATTATTGTGACGAAGCTGGAGCTTGTACTACATTTCGCTCGCTGAGCTTTGATAAAGCCAAACAGCGTTTTGATGCCCCCGCGCAAGCTCAGCTATTGGCCCATTACACTCAAGTTGATGGCACTAACCGCTTTATCTATTTAGACCAGAACCTTGAAAGCCTGCTCGACAAACAAGATAACAATAATAAATTTGATCCTCGCGTGCGTCCTTGGTTTACCTCGGCAAGTCAAGATGGCGCGATACGCTTAACGGAACCTTATTTCTTTTTCTTCCTACAAACGAGTGGCGTCACACTGTCACGTAGATCGGCCGATGGAAAGAGTGTGCTTGGCGCCGATTTCACGCTTGACTCACTGTCAAAACAGATGAGTACGATGGGTTTTTCTGACAGTGCTCAGCTCATTTTGTTCGATAATCAATTTAGACCACTCGCCCAACACAATACTAAGTTCGAGCTACAACAAGATCCCTCACAGATTGCACAGCAGCTACAGCAAAGTACTTTTGCACCAATATTGAATCGGGTCAGCAGCCAAACTTTGTATGAAACGGTCAATATGAATGGCACAACGTGGTCGGTGACGTTAACGCCGGTACTTTTAAACGACAATGTACGCTTGTTGCTGGCAGAAGCGGTACCGCAAGACGATTTGATCGCAGATTTGCTCTCGATGCGAGATCAGCAGATTTTTGTCGCGTTAATCATGCTCGCTATCGCTTTTGCAGTAGTTGGTTTTGTGGCGCAAAGGCTCGCCAGCCCTTTAGGTAACCTAGTGCAATTGACCGACAACATCACGCGCTTTGAATTTAAAAAGACACGCTACCCAAAAAGCCGGATCCGCGAAGTTGCCAATTTAACCCAATCGATAGAGCTCATGGAGCATACACTGCACGACTTGCTGCGACTATTACGCGAAACCGCCAGCAACCAAGAATTCGGTGTGTTAGCCAAAACGATTACCCATCAAAGCTATTTGATCACTCGAGCTGAAACTATTTTGCTCTACACTTATGCCAACGAAAATAACCAATTTATCACCGCAGCAAACCACGCCATCATTCCCTTTAAGCTTGATATCAACCAGTTGTCTCAAGAGATGCCGTGGCTACTTTCTGAACTGCGCAAAGGCCAAACGGTTCATTTATCTAAAACCGATAATTCGATGCGTAAGCATAAAGATGAGCTGTATAATTCTGATCTTTATCTTTTCCCACTGCTCAACCGAGACAAGCAGTTAGTTGGCGTATTAAACCTAGGCTACGAACGGGCCATCACTCCCGATCAGCAAGACAAACATGCATTTTTAAGAGAGCTGCTCAGTTTTGCCGAAATCGCTAAAGACAATATCGACAAAATGCAACGGCAAAAGGAGATGCTCAACTCGTTTATTGAATTGATCGCATCAGCCATTGATACCAAATCCCCTTACACGGGCGGCCATTGTCAGCGAGTTCCTGAATTAACAAAAATGATCACTAAAGCGGCGGAAAACGATCGCACCTATTTCCCACAATTTTCCATGACCAATGAAGAGTGGGAAGAGCTCACTCTCGCCGCTTGGCTGCATGATTGTGGAAAAGTGACCACGCCTGAATATGTGATTGATAAAGCGACCAAATTAGAAACGATCTACGACAGAATTCACGAAATTAGAATGCGTTTTGAGCTGCTCAAATGTCAAGCTGAAACGGACTACTGGCAAGGTGTTGCGCAGGGTAAGAACGAGCCAGATCTCAAGCAGCAGTTGCTGACGAACCAACAAATCCTCGATGAGGAATTTGCTTTCGTCGCGCAATGTAATATTGGCAGTGAGTTTATGAGCGATGATGACCTTTCCCGCTTAGAGCGAATTGCGCAAAGAGAGTGGAAACGGACTTTGGATGATCGACTCGGTACTTCTTGGATAGAGAACCAACGTGCAGGAGAGTCAAAACCATTGCCAGCTATGGAGCGCTTACTGGATGATAAACCCGTACATCAGTTGCAGTGGATAGAGGGTTGTCGCCCACAAGATCTGTGGCAAGAAAGCTTTATTTTACAGCCGGGAGAACTGCGTTATAACCGAGGTGAGCTCTATAACTTGTCCATTCGCCGTGGCACGCTCACTAACGAAGAACGCTTTATGATTAATGATCACATTGTGCAAACTATCATGATGCTCAAGCGGCTACCTTATCCTGAACATATGAAAAACGTTCCTGATATTGCAGGAAGCCACCATGAACGAATGGATGGCGCGGGTTATCCAAGAGGTTTAAATGAAGAGCAGCTTTCGATCCCCGCTCGAGTGATGGCAATAGCCGATGTGTTTGAAGCACTGACTTCTAGCGATCGCCCCTATAAAAAGGCCAAAACGCTCAGCGAATCGATCGCGATCATGACCACCATGGCCACCACAGGCCATATTGATC
>NZ_NDIO01000062.1:0-14448 GCF_002241085.1 Vibrio sp. V03_P4A6T147 | reverse complement strand
GGTAGAATACGCCTCTTTTGTCAGTCCATGCTTCATTGAATACCTGAGGTCGGTTCATGCTTTATCACGAAAAATTTGACGTCATTGTGGTCGGTGGTGGCCATGCTGGAACGGAAGCCGCTCTCGCTGCAGCTCGTACTGGTCAAAGTACGCTATTGCTTACCCATAACATTGAGACTCTAGGACAGATGTCGTGCAATCCTGCGATTGGCGGAATTGGTAAAGGACATCTGGTTAAAGAAGTCGATGCCATGGGCGGTCTAATGGCACAAGCGATTGATCATGCAGGTATTCAATTTAGAACACTCAATGCCTCAAAAGGGCCAGCAGTTCGAGCGACTCGAGCCCAAGCAGATCGTGCGCTTTACAAATCGTATGTGCGTGATGTGCTTGAAAACACGCCAAACTTAACTTTGTTCCAACAAGCGGTCGATGATCTTATCGTTGAAAATGATCGTGTAATGGGCGTTGTGACTCAAATGGGCCTCAAATTCCACGCCAAAGCGGTGGTATTGACGGTAGGCACCTTCCTTGGTGGAAAGATCCACATTGGTCTTGAAAACTTCTCAGGAGGCCGCGCAGGCGATCCTCCATCGATCGCATTAGCACAACGTTTACGTGAACTGCCATTTCGAGTTGATCGTTTAAAAACGGGTACGCCACCAAGGATCGATGCACGCAGTGTGGACTTCTCAGTGTTAGAAACACAACACGGTGATAACCCAACGCCTGTTTTTTCCTTCATGGGACAACGTGAACAGCATCCACGTCAAATACCATGCTACATCACGCATACCAACGATAAAACGCATGATGTGATCCGTGCCAATCTTGATCGTAGTCCGATGTACGCAGGTGTCATCGAAGGTATCGGCCCACGCTACTGCCCATCGATCGAAGACAAAGTCATGCGTTTTGCCGACAAAAATAGCCATCAAATTTTTATCGAGCCTGAAGGTTTGACCACGACAGAACTCTACCCTAACGGTATTTCCACCAGCTTACCGTTTGATGTACAAGTGCAGATCGTTCGCTCAATGAAAGGGTTTGAAAACGCACATATTGTTCGTCCGGGTTACGCCATAGAGTACGATTTTTTCAATCCACAAGATTTAAAACAAACCTATGAAACCAAATTCATCAGTGGTTTGTTCTTTGCTGGTCAAATCAACGGCACCACCGGATACGAAGAAGCGGCAGCACAAGGGTTAATGGCTGGTTTGAATGCAAGCTTATTTAGCCAAGAAAAAGAAGGCTGGAGTCCACGCCGTGATCAAGCTTACATGGGCGTGTTGATCGATGATCTTTCCACTATGGGTACCAAAGAACCTTATCGCATGTTTACCTCTCGCGCTGAATATCGCTTACTGCTACGCGAAGATAACGCCGATTTGCGTTTAACCGAAAAAGCCAGAGAGTTAGGTTTAGTCAATGATGCGCGCTGGGCGCGTTTTAATCAAAAAATGGAAAACATGGAAATTGAGCGTCAACGTTTGAAACAAACGTGGATGAACCCGAACTCCGTTGGTGTTGATGCACTGAATGCGTTGCTCAAAACACCGATGTCTCGTGAAGCAAGTGGTGAAGATCTACTACGTCGACCTGAAATCACCTATCAACAGCTCACGTCGCTTGAGTCATTTGCACCAGCATTGAACGATAGTGAAGCGGCTGAGCAAGTTGAAATTCAAATCAAATACGATGGTTATATTCAGCGTCAGCAAGATGAGATCGACAAATCATTGCGCCATGAGCACACTAAATTGCCGCTGGATCTTGACTATAAACAGGTCAAAGGCTTGTCCAACGAAGTGATCCTTAAGCTTAACAATGCCAAACCTGAAACGGTTGGTATTGCCTCTCGTATTTCTGGTATTACACCAGCTGCTATTTCTATCTTATTGGTTTATTTGAAAAAGCAAGGTGTACTGAAGAAAGGGGAAGACGCCGCATGAGCGAGTTAAGAACGCGTCTCGATGATTTAATTGGTCAAACCGATCTCGAGGTCAATGAGCAGCAACGTAGCAAATTAGTCGGTTACGTGGAACTGCTGAATAAATGGAACAAAGCCTACAATCTCACCTCAGTGCGCGATCCTATGGATATGTTGGTGAAACATATTTTAGATAGTATAGTGGTAAGTCCTCACTTACAGGGTGAGCGTTTTATCGACGTTGGTACTGGGCCTGGTTTACCTGGTATACCTCTCGCTATCATGAATCCTGATAAAACCTTTTACTTACTCGATAGTTTGGGTAAGCGCATTCGTTTTATTAAACAAGTTCTGCATGAGCTTGGTATTAAAAATGTGACCGCGATTCAAAGTCGAGTCGAAGAGTTTCAGCCTGAAGTAAAATTTGATGGCGTACTGAGCCGTGCGTTTGCTTCAATGCTCGATATGGTGGAATGGTGTCACCATTTACCAAAAGAAACATCGGGCCGATTTTTAGCCCTGAAAGGACAACGGCCAGATGAGGAAATAGCCACACTACCTGAGTGGTGTTCTGTGACTGATGTCAAAGCTTTGAAAGTTCCTGAGTTGGAAGGTGACCGTCATCTTGTAATCTTATCTCGCAAGGGATAACAGCGAGGCATACCGTGGGCAAAATCGTAGCAATCGCCAACCAGAAAGGTGGCGTAGGAAAAACAACAACGTGCATTAACTTAGCGGCCTCTATGGCGGCGACTAAGCGTAAAGTTTTAGTGATCGATCTCGACCCACAAGGCAATGCAACGATGGCCAGTGGTGTTGATAAGTATCAAGTAGATGCAACCGCGTACGAATTGTTGGTCGAAGACACTCCTTTTGATGAAGTCGTGTGTCGCAAAACAACGGGACACTACGATTTGATTGCGGCGAACGGAGACGTGACAGCCGCTGAAATCAAATTAATGGAAGTCTTTGCTCGCGAAGTGCGTTTGAAAAATGCCCTCGCGCCAGTTCGTGATAACTATGATTTCATCTTTATTGATTGTCCTCCTTCTTTAAATCTTCTTACAATCAACGCCATGGCCGCAGCGGATTCTGTGTTAGTGCCAATGCAATGTGAGTATTTTGCATTAGAAGGTTTAACGGCGTTAATGGATACCATCAGCAAGTTAGCCGCGGTAGTCAACGAAAACCTGAAAATCGAAGGGTTACTTCGAACGATGTACGATCCGCGTAATCGCCTAGCCAATGAAGTATCCGATCAACTGAAAAAGCACTTTGGAAACAAAGTCTATCGCACCGTTATTCCTCGTAATGTCCGTCTTGCTGAAGCGCCAAGTTATGGCAAGCCAGCAATGTACTACGACAAGTATTCAGCTGGGGCAAAAGCGTATCTCGCCTTAGCTGGCGAAATGCTTCGTCGAGAAGAAATACCCGCATAATCTCAACTAAAGGAATTCGTCTACATGACTAAACGTGGTTTAGGAAAAGGATTGGATGCATTGCTCGCAACCAGTTCTCTTGCTCGTGAAAAGGAGCAAGCCGCCTCACATAGCCAAGCACTCTCTTCTGATGGCGAATTAATGGATATCGCGGTATCAAATTTGAAACCTGGCATGTATCAACCACGTAAAGATATGTCGGCAGAAGCGTTGGAAGAGCTATCTGCGTCTATCCAATCGCAAGGTATTATCCAGCCGATCGTGGTAAGACGTTTAGAGCTTGGCGGCTATGAAATTATTGCAGGTGAACGCCGTTGGCGCGCTGCAAAACAAGCAGGTTTAAAGCAAGTGCCCTGTTTGATCAAAAATGTCCAAGATCGCGCTGCGATTGCGATGGCACTGATAGAAAATATTCAACGCGAAGATTTGAATGCGATTGAAGAAGCACAAGCTTTAGAGCGGTTGCAAGACGAATTTAAGCTCACTCACCAACAGGTGGCTGATGTGATTGGTAAATCACGCACTACCGTGAGTAACTTATTACGCTTAAATCAATTGGCGGATGGCGTGAAGCGTTTAGTGGAAACCAAGCAGCTTGAAATGGGCCATGCACGAGCATTATTGATGCTCGAAGGCGATCAACAAATTGAAATTGCACAACGTGTGGCCGCAAAACAGCTGACCGTGAGACAAACTGAGCAATTAGTGAAAAAGTGTTTAACACAGCCTTCTGAGAACGGATCGGCATCGGAAGACTTAGATGCACAACAAATGTCACAAAGATTGAGTGAAATGTTAGGGGCTAAAGTGTCGATCATTCGTTCAAAAGGTGGCAAAGCCAAAATGACGATTAGTCTTGATGAGCCTCACAAATTAGAGCAACTAATTGCCAAGCTAGAAAGCTAAATGAGATAATTGATTTAAGTCAATTATGCAAAAAACGTTTTTTTATTTGAAAGTTGTCGGTTTGTAAACAAAATTGTAACTTTTTGCTGTCTTTCAATTGCAATCAGTTCGACTCACCGTATAATTTTCGCCAATTTCCCAGCCCTATGTTGTAGATGAGCTGAGGATATTACTAGAGGTACGAATACATGGTAGCTGCGTTGGCTAGACCAGGACGAGAGCTTGCTAAGCGATTGTTAATGATCCAGTCTGGCGCGGTTATTTTTGTGGCGGCAGGGATGGCGGTAGCTGTAAATGCTGAATGGGGCTTTTCTGCGCTGATTGGGGGTGGCATCTTTGTCATTGCCAATGCGGTTTTTGCGCTGTGTGCTTTTATGTTTAGTGGAGCTCGTGCTGCGAAGCAAGTTGCGGCCTCTTTCTACACTGGCGAAGTACTCAAGATCCTCATCACAGTTGCACTGTTCTGTGTTGCCTACATGTATATGCAGGTGGAACTCGTTCCCCTCAAACTAACCTATTTGCTGGCTCTAGGTATTAATATCTGTGCGCCAGTGCTATTCATTAACAACAAAAAATAGGATGAGTTATGGCTGCGCCAGGTGAAGCGCTAACATCGTCCGGATACATTGAACACCACTTGACGAACCTCTCTCTTGCGAAGATTTCTGAGCATTACGATTTGGGGCTGTCAATTAGTGAGACGAGTTTCTGGAACGTACATATCGATAGCCTGTTTTTTTCCTTGTTTACTGGCTTAATATTCCTATGGATATTTCGCTCTGTAGCAAAGAAAGCAACAGCGGGTGTACCCGGTAAGCTGCAGTGTTTTGTTGAAATATTGGTAGAATTTGTCGATCAAAACGTCAAAGACACCTTTCATGGACGCAATCCACTTATAGCACCGCTGGCACTGACTATCTTTTGTTGGGTATTGTTAATGAACATCATGGACTTAGTGCCCATCGATTTCTTACCGTATCCAGCACAACATTGGCTTGGTATCCCTTATCTAAAAGTGGTTCCGTCAGCTGATGTGAATATCACCATGGCTATGGCTCTAGGCGTATTTGCTCTGATGATTTACTACAGCATCAAAGTGAAAGGCCTAGGTGGTTTTGCGAAAGAATTAGCTCTACATCCATTCAATCACTGGACCATGATTCCGTTTAACCTACTTATTGAAGTGGTATCGTTACTTGCGAAACCTCTCTCACTCGGTATGCGTCTATTCGGTAACATGTTCGCAGGTGAGGTGGTATTTATTCTTATCGCAGCGATGCTACCATGGTGGCTACAATGGATGGGTTCACTACCGTGGGCGATTTTCCATATTCTGGTAATTCTGATTCAATCTTTCGTGTTCATGATGCTGACTATTGTTTATCTATCAATGGCACACGAAGATAGTGATCATTAATTTTTTAAAGCTTTTTATTTGGGCACATAAGCCAACAACTATAAATTGGAGATAGTAATGGAAACTTTACTGAGCTTTTCTGCAATCGCCGTAGGTATTATCGTCGGTCTTGCTTCTCTTGGTACAGCGATTGGTTTCGCACTTCTAGGCGGTAAATTCCTTGAAGGTGCTGCTCGTCAACCAGAAATGGCTCCTATGCTACAAGTTAAGATGTTCATCATCGCGGGTCTACTTGATGCGGTTCCTATGATCGGTATCGTAATTGCGCTTCTATTCACTTTCGCGAACCCATTTGTTGGTCAACTAGGTTAATCAACCGATCACACAAATTGATGATTTGTCGTTGATTAATACTTTTCGTTGGTGAACAAATAGAGGGGTAGCTGTTGTGAATATGAACGCAACTCTGCTAGGTCAAGCAATCGCGTTTGCACTGTTTGTGTGGTTCTGCATGAAATATGTATGGCCGCCAATCATGAATGCGATCGAAGAGCGTCAGAAGAAAATTGCTGACGGTCTTTCAGCCGCTGAGCGTGCTGCTAAAAACTTGGATCTAGCACAAGCCAACGCTTCTGAACAAATGAAAGAAGCGAAGCGCACTGCAACTGAGGTCATCGAACAGGCAAATAAACGTAAAGCTCAAATTTTAGATGAAGCACGTGAGGAAGCTCAGGCAGAACGCCAGAAAATCCTTGCTCAAGCGGAAGCTGAACTTGAATCTGAACGTAACCGTGCCCGCGATGAGCTGCGTAAACAAGTTGCAACTCTGGCTGTAGCTGGTGCTGAGAAAATCCTTGAGCGTTCTATCGATAAAGATGCGCACAAAGATATTCTCGACAACATTACTGCAAGACTTTAAGGATGGGGGCGCTTTATGTCTGATTTGACTACAATTGCACGCCCCTATGCTAAAGCAGCATTCGATTTTGCGGTAGAGAAAAAGCAACTTGACCAATGGGGTCAGATGTTAGCTTTTGCTGCCGAGGTCGCAAAGAACGAGCAAATGAAAGAGCTACTAACGGGCTCTGTTTCGGCTGAGAAATTAGCGGAAATTTTCATCGCAATTTGTGGCGAACAGTTTGATGTTTATGGCCAGAACCTGCTAAAGGTGATGGCTGAGAATGGCCGATTAAAGGCTCTTCCTGATGTTAGTGAACAGTTCTTTGCTCTGAAACAAGAGCATGAGAAGCAGATGGATGTTGAAGTGATTTCAGCAACTGAGCTTTCTGATGAACAGCTTGTCAATATCAGCACCAAACTTGAGCAGCGTCTTGAACGCAAAGTTCAGCTGAATTGCAGTATAGATGAGACCCTACTTGGTGGGGTTATAATTCGAGCCGGAGACCTTGTCATCGATAACTCAGCCCGCGGTCGTTTAAACCGCCTGAGCGATGCATTACAGTCTTGATGGGGATTGGAGCATGCAACTTAATTCCACGGAAATTAGCGATCTAATTAAACAACGTATCGAATCTTTCGACGTTGTTAGTGAAGCTCGCAATGAAGGTACTATCGTATCGGTAAGCGATGGTATCATTCGCATTCACGGCCTAGCGGACGTGATGCAAGGTGAAATGATTGAATTACCGAGTGGCCGTTATGCACTTGCACTTAACCTTGAGCGTGACTCGGTTGGTGCGGTTGTCATGGGCCCATATGCTGACCTTAAGGAAGGCATGAAAGTAACAGGTTCTGGTCGTATTCTTGAAGTGCCAGTTGGTCCTGAATTGTTAGGTCGCGTAGTGAATACACTCGGTCAGCCTATCGATGGTAAAGGTCCTATCGAAGCGAAATTGTCTTCACCTGTTGAAATGATTGCACCTGGTGTAATCGACCGTAAATCAGTCGATCAACCAGTACAAACCGGCTATAAGTCAGTTGACTCTATGATCCCAATCGGTCGTGGCCAACGTGAACTTATCATCGGTGACCGTCAAACTGGTAAAACAGCAATGGCGATCGACGCAATTATTAACCAAAAAGATTCAGGTATTTACTCTATCTATGTTGCGATTGGCCAAAAAGCCTCAACTATCGCTAACGTAGTACGCAAATTAGAAGAGCACGGCGCGCTTGCAAACACAGTTGTGGTTGTTGCATCGGCTTCTGAATCAGCGGCATTGCAATACCTTGCGCCATATGCAGGTTGTGCAATGGGTGAATACTTCCGCGATCGCGGTGAAGATGCACTGATTGTTTATGATGACTTATCTAAACAAGCGGTTGCTTACCGTCAGATCTCACTACTACTCAAACGCCCACCAGGCCGTGAAGCATTCCCAGGTGACGTTTTCTATCTCCACTCTCGTCTACTTGAGCGTGCTGCTCGTGTTAGCGAAGAGTATGTAGAACGTTTCACTAAGGGTGACGTGAAAGGTAAAACCGGTTCTTTAACCGCGCTACCTATCATTGAAACACAAGCGGGTGACGTTTCAGCATTCGTACCGACTAACGTAATCTCGATTACCGATGGTCAGATCTTCCTACAAACTGAACTATTCAACGCGGGTGTTCGCCCAGCCGTTGACCCTGGTATTTCAGTATCTCGTGTAGGTGGTGCCGCTCAGACGAAAATCATCAAGAAACTGTCAGGTGGTATCCGTACCGCGCTTGCACAGTACCGCGAACTTGCTGCATTTGCTCAGTTCTCGTCAGATCTTGATGAAGCGACGAAGAGACAGCTAAACCATGGTCAGAAAGTAACAGAGCTGATGAAGCAGAAACAATATGCTCCGATGTCTGTGTTTGACCAAGCGTTGGTTATCTTTGCGGCAGAGCGTGGTTATTTAAATGATGTTGCGTTGAATAAACTGGCTGATTTTGAATCTGCTCTACTGTCGTATGCTCGTGGTCAATATGTTGATCTTGTAAAAGATATCGACAAATCGGGTGCTTATAACGATGAAATCGAAGCTCAGTTCAAGAAACTGGTTGACGATTTCAAGGCAACCCAGACCTGGTAATTGGTGGGTGACCTTAGGGTCACCACTGACCAATAACGGATTACCTTAAAAGAGAGTAAAACGATGGCCGGCGCAAAAGAGATACGTAATAAAATCGGTAGTGTTAAAAGCACGCAGAAAATTACGAAAGCGATGGAAATGGTAGCAGCTTCAAAAATGCGTCGTTCGCAAGACGGCATGGAAGCTTCTCGTCCATACGCTGAAACAATGCGTAAAGTGATCGGTCATGTGGCGAGTGCAAATCTAGAATATCGTCATCCTTATCTAGAAGAGCGCGAAGCCAAACGTGTTGGTTACATCATTATTTCAACAGACCGTGGTTTGTGTGGTGGTTTGAACGTGAACTTGTTCAAAAAAGCTCTACATGACATGAAAGATTGGTCGGAGAAAGGTGCTGAGGTTGAGCTGGCAATTGTGGGCTCAAAGGCAACGGCTTTCTTTAGAAACAGTGGCGCTAAAGTCGCTGCTCAAGTCTCTGGTTTGGGCGATAGCCCAACCTTGGAAGATTTGATCGGTTCCGTTGGTGTTATGCTGAAGAAATATGATGCAGGTGAGTTGGATCGCCTATACGTAGTGTTCAACAAATTTGTGAATACTATGGTTCAAGAACCAACGATCGATCAATTACTACCTTTGCCTAGATCGAATAGCGAAGAGATGAAACGCGAACATTCTTGGGATTACATCTATGAGCCTGAACCAAAGCCTCTACTCGATGCACTATTGCTGCGTTATGTAGAGTCTCAGGTTTATCAGGGTGTGGTTGAGAATCTTGCTTGTGAGCAAGCTGCTCGAATGATTGCGATGAAAGCAGCTACCGATAACGCAAGCAACTTGATTGATGATTTACAGCTTGTGTATAACAAAGCCCGTCAGGCGGCGATTACACAAGAACTATCGGAAATCGTTTCTGGTGCAGCAGCGGTTTAAGCTTAGGTAAAACAAACAGTTTAGAGGATTAACGATGGCTACAGGTAAGATCGTACAGATCATCGGTGCGGTAGTCGACGTAGAGTTCCCACAGGGCGAAGTACCAAGTGTTTACGATGCTCTGAATGTTGTGGATTCAAAAGAACGTCTCGTTCTTGAAGTTCAACAGCAGCTTGGCGGTGGCGTGATTCGCGCAATCGTAATGGGTAGCTCTGATGGTTTACGTCGTGGTTTGGTAGTTGAAAATACTGGCGCTCCAATTTCAGTACCAGTCGGTATTAAGACTTTAGGTCGTATCATGAACGTGCTTGGTGATGCGATTGATGAGCGTGGTGAAATCGGTGCGGAAGAGCTTTACTCTATCCACCGTCCAGCTCCAAGCTATGAAGAGCAATCAAACGAAACTGCTCTTCTTGAAACCGGTGTAAAAGTAATCGATTTGGTTTGTCCATTCTCTAAGGGTGGTAAAATCGGTCTATTTGGTGGTGCAGGTGTAGGTAAGACCGTTAACATGATGGAACTTATCAACAACATCGCACTGCAACACTCAGGTCTTTCAGTATTTGCGGGTGTTGGTGAACGTACTCGTGAAGGTAACGATTTCTACTATGAGATGCAGGAAGCCGGTGTTGTAAACATCGAAGAGCCTGAAAAATCAAAAGTAGCGATGGTTTACGGACAGATGAACGAGCCACCAGGCAACCGTCTACGTGTTGCACTGACGGGTTTGACAATGGCAGAACGTTTCCGTGACGAAGGTCGTGACGTACTTCTGTTCATCGATAACATCTACCGTTACACGCTTGCCGGTACGGAAGTATCAGCACTGCTAGGTCGTATGCCTTCAGCGGTAGGTTACCAACCTACTCTTGCAGAAGAAATGGGTGTGCTTCAGGAGCGTATTACGTCAACTAAGCAAGGTTCTATCACGTCTGTACAGGCGGTATATGTACCAGCAGATGACTTGACGGACCCGTCTCCAGCCACAACGTTCGCGCACTTGGATGCAACGGTTGTACTTAACCGTAACATCGCAGCAATGGGCCTATACCCAGCGATCGACCCACTCGATTCAACGTCTCGTCAGCTAGACCCACTCGTCGTAGGTCAAGAGCACTACGACATCGCTCGTGGCGTTCAGCAGACGCTTCAGCGCTACAAAGAGCTGAAAGACATCATTGCGATCTTGGGTATGGACGAGTTGTCTGAATCGGATAAGCAAGTTGTATCACGTGCACGTAAGATTGAACGTTTTCTAACTCAGCCTTATCACGTAGCTGAAGTATTTACAGGTGACCCTGGTGTTTACGTACCTCTAAAAGAGACGCTACGTGGCTTCAAAGGTCTTCTATCTGGTGAATACGATGACATTCCAGAGCAAGCGTTTATGTACTGCGGTACTATCGACGATGCGATTGAGAATGCTAAGAAGCTATAAGGCTAACTAGGAGGCGATATGGCAGCAATAACCTTTCACCTAGACGTCGTCAGTGCAGAGAAGAAAATCTTCTCTGGCCAAGTCGAAACGTTTCAGGTGACCGGTAGCGAAGGTGAACTGGGAATTTTCCATGGTCACACACCGCTGCTGACCGCTATTAAGCCTGGTATGGTGCGTATCGTTAAGCTACACGGCCACGAAGAAATTATTTATGTTTCGGGTGGTATTGTCGAAGTGCAACCGGGTACTGCTACAGTACTGGCTGATACGGCAATTCGTGGTGAAGAACTAGACGCAGCTAAGGCAGAAGAAGCCAAACGCAAAGCTGAAGAGAATATTTCAAATCAGCATGGCGATATGAACTTCGCACAAGCGGCCAGTGAACTGGCTAAAGCCATGGCTCAGTTACGAGTTATCGAGCTGACCAAAAAACGTCGTTAATGTGTTTTATAATTAAGACGTGATGTAAAAAGGCGACCTATAGGTCGCCTTTTTGCTTATTTTTTAACAGAAAATTATTTAGTTAAATTAACTATCTCTTTAATTACCGCTAAAATGCGGCTTAACTTTTTTAACGTCAATAGGTTGTCAATGAAATTTAGCGCAGTGATCCTCGCAGCAGGTAAAGGTACTCGAATGTATTCTAATATGCCTAAAGTGCTGCACACACTGGCGGGTAAGCCAATGGTGAAACACGTAATTGATACGTGCAATAGCTTAGGTGCCCAAAATATCCACTTGGTTTATGGTCATGGTGGTGAGCAAATGCAGCAAGCGCTTGCCGAAGAGTCGGTTAACTGGGTGCTGCAAGCGGATCAATTAGGAACTGGCCATGCCGTTGATCAAGCCTCGCCTCATTTCCAAGACGATGAGAAGATCCTCGTGTTGTACGGTGATGTTCCATTGATCTCGGAAGAAACCGTGGAAAGCTTGTTAGATGCACAGCCTAATGATGGAATAGCCTTGCTGACAGTGGTACTGGATAACCCAACCGGTTATGGCCGTATCGTGCGTAAGCATGGCCCTGTGGTGGCAATTGTTGAACAAAAAGATGCCACTGATGAGCAAAAGTTAATTAAAGAGATCAATACGGGCGTGATGGTGGCAACGGGGCGCGATCTCAAGCGCTGGTTGTCAGGCTTAAGTAATGAGAACGCACAAGGCGAATATTATCTGACAGATGTTATCGCTGCCGCGCACAATGAAGGCCGCGCAGTTGAGGCTGTTCATCCCGCCAGCTCTATTGAAGTGGAAGGAGTAAATGATCGCGCTCAACTGGCTCGTTTAGAGCGTGCTTATCAAGCAACACAAGCGAAAAAGCTATTAGAACAAGGTGTGATGCTACGTGATCCTACGCGTTTTGATCTGCGTGGTGAATTACAGTGTGGGATGGATGTTGAGATTGATGCAAACGTCATCATCGAAGGAAATGTCTCTTTGGGTGATAACGTAATTATCGGCATGGGTTGCGTGCTTAAAGATTGCGAAATTGATGACAACACAGTGATCCGCCCATACAGCGTCATTGAAGGGGCAACCGTTGCAGAAAACTGTACCGTTGGGCCTTTTACCCGTTTACGTCCTGGTGCTGAACTGCGTAATGATGCTCACGTGGGTAACTTCGTGGAAGTAAAAAATACTCGTTTGGGTGAAGGTTCGAAAGCCAATCACTTAACTTATCTTGGTGATGCCGAAATTGGCCAGCGTGTTAATGTCGGAGCTGGCGTTATCACTTGTAATTACGATGGTGTCAATAAATTCAAAACCACAATTGGTGATGATGTGTTTGTCGGTTCAGACAGCCAGTTGATTGCTCCTGTAACGATCGCCAATGGTGCAACGATTGGTGCTGGCACTACGCTAAGCAGTAACGTTGCTGAAGGTGAGTTAGTCATCACTCGCGCGAAAGAGCGCAAAATCAATGGTTGGAAGCGTCCTGTTAAGCGTAGCTAACAAATGAACGATTAAAAAGCCGCTTATAATGAGCGGCTTTTTATCAGTTCTTATTAAAAGACTTACTCTTCATCGCTGACTACGCGTGCATTATCTGGTGCGGTGAAGTGTTGAGAAAGTTCGCGGTTCGAGACGATATAACCAATCCATAGCCCGCCCATACAAATCATAATTGCAATACCCGTCACCATTTGTGCTTGGCTGGCCAACGTTGCGACCAATGCGCTGGCTAAACTACTAACGCAGATTTGTAAGCTATTTTGTAAACCCGCTGCAGTGGCTGGGCTTTGTTTGGCACTCGATAGTGCGCGGTTCACCACTATAGGGTAAAGCGCTCCGTTGGCAACTGCTATTAAGCAAAACGGTGCCAAAATTGGCCAAATGGAGGTCAGTTGCCACTGTGAGGCAATGAATACTAATAAAGTGGCAACGCTAAAGAGGCCAATCAACTGCTTGAGCACTTTTTCGTCACCAAATTTATTCACTCCCACCTTACCTAAGTAGCCACCAACCATGAAAGCGATCGTTTGAGGAATGAAACTCAAACCGATATCTTTAGCGGCATAACCAAGGCGTGCCATAATCTCTGGCATCCCAGTCAAGTAAGCAAAGAAGGCCGCAGAAGCGCAAGCAAACATCATCACATTACCCAAGTAGGTTTTAGTGCTGAGCAGAGCTTTGATATCTTGCTTAATTGAGGTTTGTTTGGGTTGTGATTGTTCATTTTTTTGAGCAAAAGTACAGGCTACAAGCGCAACGCCCATTAATGTCAATGTCACAAAAATACTGTGCCAACCAAAGTTATCGGCCAGTAAGACGCCTAATTGAGGTGCAAGCGCGGGTGAAAGCGCGACCAAAGGCATGATGGTGGCGAATATTTGCTGGCTTGTTTTAGCTGGGTAGCGTTGAATTACCATTGCTTGCCAGATCACTGCGGGAGCACACACCCCTAAAGCTTGCACAAAGCGCAACGCTAATAATTGCCACACCTGCTCGCTAAAAGCTAAACCAAATGATGCTAACGTGAAGAGAACTAGGCCAGCCGCCAAAGTGTTACGGTGACCATATTTATCGGAAGCTAAGCCCCACACCAGTTGACCTAATGCCATACCGACCAGAAAAACGGTGAGAGACAAGGCTATTTGCTCTGGCCCTGTGGCAAAGTCCATTTCCATTGCTTTAAAGGCAGGGAGGTACATGTCTGTGGCAATGAAGCCAAGCATAGAGAGCGCGGCTAAGTACAGCAACTGTAATTTTGATGCTTTCATTTTTATTACCATTCAAAAAAATTAATCAATATTTGGCCAGCATTAATCTATGCCAACCTTAATTTATCTACTCATCTATTCTATTTTTCGTTTAATATTAAATGAAACGCTAAATTTGTTGGTTATTCATCAAAAAAATTGAAGGCTTATGTTTTCTAAATCCTCATTAGAAATGCTTGATACTGTCGCACGGTTGGGTAG
>NZ_NDIO01000138.1:0-14644 GCF_002241085.1 Vibrio sp. V03_P4A6T147 | reverse complement strand
ACCTAAGATAGTAAAACCAAAAAAAACCATACAAGCAACATCACATTAACCTAATAAAATTAAACAAATTCAACGAATTAAATAAATACAGATTAAAACAACACCAAGAAGAACATTATATAAACACACCAAAACAAGCACTAAACATTGCCAATATTCCCTGAATATGATGATGTTAAGGTGTTATTTTGGATACTTCATCAAATTGAGGTTGATCAACTAAACAAAGTAGTGCTATTCTCATATTCATAGAATGAAACCACAGAATAAAGGAGCAGTGTTATGATTTCTTCATCTCAAAAACAGGGACTTGTAATGATCGCGGTTATCGTAGGCCTAATGACACTGCCAATGATGTACTAAGTATCTAATTCCCAATAAAAAAAGAGGACACTTTCGTGTCCTCTTTTTTTATCTAACGATTGAGTAAAACAACCTAATACCATTTATGGCATTGTGACGTGTTTCGATAGGGCTTCCCAATGAAGATAGTAAAAAAGAAGCGCCGCTAACGTGATTAAGGTCATTAATGAAATGGCTACGCGCCAAATAAAGCGACCGCTGCGCGGAGTCAGCTCCTTCTCACATTCATCACACACACGAAGAAATGCTTTGCGATCTTCTAACTGATAGTTATCTTCATGCACAACTTTGTTACGAATAGTGGCAATGAACCTCAGCTTGCCCACCACATCATGTGGTAAACGCTCTTCACAGCAGGTCACCAATTGATGTAACCCCTTCCCCTCAGCGTGATATTGCTCTCTCAACAAGCTTTCCAATCGACGCGTTCGCAAAACCACTTTCTCAATATCTGACATTATCGCCCTCCTGTGCCAACTCTGGTGGCGCTCCATCTATTTTTATCATACTTCCCCACGGAATAGTTGAGCATTTTTGCTCGCTAACCAGCCGAGGAAATGTGATATCCGCTGGAAAAAAAACCGTCAAACCAATCAAACTCACGCTTTAGTAGCAAGCAACACTCCTTTGCCATATGTTGCACGCTAAAATGTCGCCTTCATCGCTAAGGAGTTCACCATGCCGCTTTCATTACTTATCGTTGTCGCTTTGTTAGTTATCTCTGCTATTTGGGTATCTAGCTATTTCTATCGTCGCCATGTGCAAGGCGAAAACGCCCCCGAACGCACTGCTAATGTCACGATTATCGACAAGCAAGCCATCGTCATCCCTCATGCTCGCCCTGGGGAAGAGGATCAGGAGTTCTGGATTTACGTCCAAAAAGGCAAACTTGGCCCAAAGCGGGAATTTCAAGTCGGCGTGCATTATTACCATGCACTTAACCCAGGCGACCAAGGAATGCTGACTTATTGCGGACACAAGTTTCTACACTTTGCACTCAAGCGTTAAGGTAATAACCAACGTGTTTTTGCAGAGCGAGCAACCCATATACTCACCGCCAGTGATCCTGCGCCGCTTACGAGAATCCATAACGGGATCACCCATGCGGGATTCCCTTGATCCCACCCATACTCTTTTACAGGCCATAGAAAGATGGGATGTAATAAATAGATGCCTAAGCTGTGCTGGCTTATCACACTTACGACTTGCTTAGCACGAGCGGGCAATCTCTCAGCAAAATATCGACACACTATAAATATCATGCTGGCGGCTAACACAACGTTCAGTGTTTTATAAGAGAGCCAGCGACCAATCGTATACTCACCCGCTGCGACACTGTGGCTGACCACCATCCATACCGTCGTCAATAGTGCCAGACAGCCAAGCAGAATCGCCATACATAGCGTTACTCGGTTGAGTGGCACCTTCTGATAAAGCAAGTAACCCAACGGTAAATAACCAGCAAACAGCCATAGCTCATTGCTCCAAGGACCATCAATACCACATAAAAATAAGGTGGTCGTCAGCAGCCACACGGCAACTAATGCGTACAGCGCTTTATCATCAACTCTTCGGACCAGCAGTTGTAGAAAAGGGATCACAAAATAAAGTGGGATAAAGTAATAAAAAAAACCTAAATGGTAATACGTTGCGTGGTGCGTACTGTTACTCAGCACCGCCTTTGCAACTTGCCCATCAAATCCACTCGCACTCCAGCCGGACAAATAAGTATAGAAGAGCGACCAAACGATAAATGGCAGCAAAACTTTGCCAAGACGTCGCTGAACATAATAACGCGCATCAAAAGGGCGACGATCACTGAGCATTAAGGCTCCAGTGATCAATATAAAGACTGGCACAGCCCAACGGCTTACACTATTGATGCCAACCGCAACCACCCACTGCTCAAAAGGAATATCGCCGAGTTGCTGCCGATAGGGGGCCAACACATGAATACCGATCACCGCTACAGCCGCCAAACAGCGCAATAAATCAAAAAAAATAACTCGTTTGGTCATAGTGCCTATCCACAGTGTTTTAAGGTTTCTACTATAAAGTTGAAATAGTTGGCTATGTAATCCGCAAGTCAGTTATCGGTAAAGGATCACTAACGCCATTATAATTAATAGCTAATACCTATCGAATAAATCAATCAAAACGAATTTATTTTGTTCACTTCAAGGTGCAATCTAATGCTTAACAAGAGAAATCACTTATCCATGACAACGAGGTGAACACATGACAACAAATTTGATCGGTTTAGATACCAACCAAAGCCAACAACTTGCACAAGCGTTAAACCAATTATTGGCTAACTACCAAGTGTTTTATATGAATACTCGTGGTTACCATTGGAATATCAAAGGAAAAGAGTTCTTTGAACTGCACGCAAAATTTGAAGAGATTTACACTGACATACAGGTCAAAATTGATGAGTTAGCGGAACGAGTTTTGACTTTAGGTTATCAACCGTTGCATAGCTTCAGCGCCTATTTAGCAACAGCACAAGTGTCAGAACACACTAACGCAACTAATGGTCAAGAAACCATGCAAGGATTGGTTAAGGGATTCAGTGTATTGATCCACCAGCAACGAGAAATTCTTGAAATTGCGACGCAGGCGGGAGATGAAGGCACTTCAGCACTGATGAGTGACTACATCCGCGAACAAGAGAAACTGGTATGGATGCTGAATGCTTGGCTGCAATAAACCCTAAGTGGGCAAACCGCCGTCGCTCATGACGGCGGTTTTTACATTCGCACGAAATTTATTACAGCAAACGATGAATATCTTGACTCCAGCGCTGCGCCGCCGAAAGCTCATCACTGACTTGATTTAATTCAAGCCCTAGCAGATCACAATGGCTTTCCACTCCTTGCCAGTCCGCTTGCTCAAAACACTCCTCAAGTGCCAACAGCTCGCCAATGGGTCCTTCACGCTTTTGCAGTGCTAGTTTGACCACGTCACATAAGGGTAACTGCGCAACCAGCTCTTCAATTGAAATATCCAGTAAGGCATCTAACACAGAAAAAAGACCAATTAAAAAAGCTTGCTCGCGATGTTGACGAAATGAAGGATGCCCAGACATTAATTGACAAAATTGAGCACGTTGCAAAGAGAGGTTATACAACTCTTTCGGCTTTTTAGCTGAGACAAATGAAGCAACGGCTAATGATACAAAGGTTTTGAGCTTGTCTTGACCAAGATAGACCAAGGCTTGACGAAAAGAGGAAATCGGCACAGATAAGCGATCAGACATAGTGTTGACGAATCTGAGCAACTTGTATGAGAGCGCTACATCTTGCGCGACAATGTATTCAATCCGTTCAAAATCAGCATTTGGCTTACAAACTTCTCGAAACAGCTCCAAGGCGATAATCTGCTCTGGTCCAACATAACGCTGCTTGATCATTTCTGGTTTACTAAAGAAATAACCTTGGAAAAAGCTAAAACCGGCATTACGTGTCACGGTGAACTGGTGATCCGTTTCAACTCGTTCCGCTAAATAACGACGCTTACTGCCTTCCGCTAAACGCTGACGTACAAACTCGCAAGCGTGATCTAAGCCCAGCGCCATAATATCGAGCTTGACGATGTGCACATAACTCAGAAAGCGTTCCCATTCTGGCGCATACACAAAGTCATCCAGCGCCACCAGATAGCCACGCCGATACAACTCTTTAATCGCCTCAAGCAGTTCATCCGTCGGCTCACAGGTTTCGAGCACTTCCACCACAATTTGTTCTCGCGGCAACGTTAAAGGCAGACGGCGAATTAAACTCTTGTAGGGAAAATTAATAAAACAACGTGATTTGGGAATATTAGGATTGATCCCCACCGCAAGAAAGTTTTCGACGATCAAGCGATACGTGGCTCGATTCGACTCAATGTGCGCTGGAAACGCGTTTTTTTCCCCATCACGAAAGAGCAATTCATAGCCAAGCGTATGCTGCTTGGCATTTAAGATCGGTTGTCGTGCGACATAAGAATAATGCATTAGTGATTAACAACTAATAATTGAGACATAGCCATCTTAGGACTTCGCCACTGCCAGTAGCGCTCCACAACCAATAAACATCGAGCCAAATACTCGGTTAATCTTACTCATGACACTCTCTGAACGAATAAAGCGCCCCATGCGTGCGGCTAAGGAGGTGTAACCAAGCATCACAATCGAATCAATGGTTACCGTGGTCACGCCTAACACCAACAATTGAATGAACTGATCTTGGGTTGGGTCAATAAATTGTGGAAAAAGCGCCACCAGAAAGACGATGGATTTAGGATTTGTCAGGTTGATCAACACCGCTCGACGCAATAAAGACCAACTCGTTTGCATTTGAGCCGTTGCATTGGCCATCATACTTGAACGATCGCGCCATTTTTGAACACCTAACCACACCAGATACGCAGCACCAACCCACTTAATCACACTAAATGCCATGGCTGATTGTGCCACTAAGGCACCAATTCCGGCTCCCACCAACATGATGTGAAAAGCCAAACCCAATTGTAAACCCACAATCGCGGCTAGTGATTTACGTGTACCGTAGCTAAGGCCATTGCTGATGGAATTGACCGTACCTGAACCCGGCGCCAAACTAAACAGTATCGCGGTCACCACATAGGCAAGCCAAACATGAGTATCCATTGCAATTCCTCTCAACTAGACTAATCTAGCCTAAAAATGAACTATTCCTCGAATCTGTCCAATAAGAATAATCTATGAATCAGACGAGTCCAAACTCCCCACCTTATACTCAAGAGTCTTTCTTTGAGCAAGTGATCAATACCACGATTGCCGATTTCTGGCACTCCAGAGAAGAAGGTTTTATCAAATCTGCTGATAAAACAAAACTTTATTGGTGCAAACTTACCTCGCCTCAACACTCAAAGGCGATCTTCGTCGTCAACGGACGAATTGAATCTTGCTGGAAATATCAGGAGCTATTTTATGATTTTTTCCAACAAGGTTATGATATTTATTCTTTTGATCACCGTGGACAAGGGCTTTCTGATCGATTAATCGACGATCCACAAATCGGCCATGTCGGTGAATTTGATGACTACATTTTAGACATGCAGCGTGTCATTGAGCACTTTGACTTAAGCCATTATGCACAACGTTTTCTCGTCGCCCACTCGATGGGCGGTGCCATTGCGACCAGGTATGTACAAACATACCCTCAACACCCATTTGCGGCTATGGTGCTCAGCGCGCCAATGTTTGGTGTCAACATGCCATGGCAATTACGTCCTATCGCCATGACACTGAGCCAAGTGCTGACGGCGATGTATAGCAAACCAACCTATGCGCCGGGCTATCAAGCCTATTCGGCAAAGCCTTTTGAGATTAACCCATTAAGTCAAAGTCAGGTGCGTTACCAATGGTTTCGAGACCTGTACCAACGCAAACCCGAATTGCAAGTTGGCGGCCCTAGCACGCGCTGGGTATGGCAAGGGCTCATGGCAGCGAAGCTGTGTCAACTGATGACTCGTCAAGTGAAGTTACCAACACTCATCTTGCAAGCAGGACAGGATGAGATTGTCAGTAATGCGGATCAAATTCGCTTTGTCACTAAGCTGGCGAAAACCAATCCATCTAGCAAGCTGGTCATCATTGAAGGAGCAAAGCATGAGCTCTTTTTTGAAAAGGATTGCTATCGAAACCAAGCACTTGATGAGCTATTTAAGCAATTCCAATCTCTTGAGAACACAGTTTAATCACGGTATTAGAACTGAGCAAATAGAGGAAATTTCAATTGAGAGTTTTACCCTCTTTTTCCTCTTTAAGATGGCGTAAACTAAGCCACACCAAAGTTTCTCCACCATCTGCGATCTGCAAACCAAATCGACCATGATAATGAGGGTTTTATGACCACCGAATGTAAAGAGCACGCGATTCATATCGTGGCGTCCGATCTCGACGGTACACTACTTGCGCCAAACCACCAATTGAGCGAATTCACCAAGCAAACGCTACAAGCACTTCACCAAAAAGGCTTTACTTTCATCTTCGCTACCGGTCGCCATCACGTTGATGTGGCGGGTATTCGCCAGTTAGCGGGCATTCCAGCCTACATGATTACTTCCAATGGCGCGCGCGTTCACGATCAACATGACAACCTGATGTACAGTAAAAATGTACCGCAAGAATTGGTACAGCCCGTCATTGATGTGTTTAAGCAAAACCCTGATATTTTTGTTCACATCTATCAAGATGAATCGTGGTTATTGAATAAAGAAGATGAAACGCTGCGTGATTTCCACGAAGAATCCGGCTTTAGCTACCAAGTATTTGATGTCAATAACGCACCTACCGAGGGCGTCGCCAAAATATTCTTCACCCACCCAGCGCAAGATCATGAGTTATTAGCTCAGTTTGAAGAACGCTTAAACGATATTTTTGGCGACAAACTGAACGTCGCCTTCTCAACACCTTGGTGTTTGGAAGTGATGGCAGCAGAAGTGTCGAAAGGGGATGCGCTCAAAGCCGTTGCAGAATCATTAAACCTGACCCTAGATAACTGTATTGCGTTTGGCGATGGTATGAACGATGTGGAAATGCTGTCGATGGCTGGTAAAGGCTTGGTGATGGGCACATCGCATCAAAAAGTGTTCAATGCACTGCCGAATAACACCGTGATTGGTAGCAATGCAGAAGACGCCGTGGCTCACTATTTGCGTGAACATTTATTGTAACAGCAGCCTGCAGTAACGAGCGGTCACAAAACACAGCGCCATTTGAGCGCTGTGTTTTTGTTCATAACGGCTTCACGATTTATCTCTGATTCTTGTCCGCGGGTTGTTAAATTCACACCCATCAGTTCAATTTGCCAGCGCCTTTATGCCATAATCTAGCCTCGTTGCATTGCCCAAAAAGAGTCTGCTATGAAAGTGCTTCACTGTTCCGCGCTGTTATTGACCACATTAATGCTGCAAGCCTGTGCGACACACAACGCATCACTGCCACCAGCCGTACCGATGGCGAGTTTGGATAAACCCAGCTCAATCAAAGCACAGCCCTTTATTATGCGTGGAGAAGTCGTGGTGGGTCATGAGGCGCAAACCTTTACACCTTGTGGTAGCAATCAACAATATTGGCTAGCACTGACGCCACAGCAGACTCAGCAAGCCTTGAGTTTGGCTCGCTCGCCTTATCAGCCTTTGTATGGCGAACTCATTGGTACTTTATCAGCGCCAAGCCGCACAGGCTTCGATGCCGATTCCAGCGCACGTTTCAACGTGACCAGCATCAATATGCTCAGTGCTGAAAATCCTAAACGCTGCAATCAACCACTCAAACCGACACGCGCTTTTGGCAACGAACCGTCATGGTCCATCCACTTTGAAGGGAAAAACCTTAACTTTCAAACCATCAGCGGTGAAACTCAAACATTCGCTATCACAAAAAGTCAGCTATCTGAAACCAAGCGCGAGTACCAAATGAATCAAGGTTCGCTGCTCCTCACACAAAAAATGTGCAGTGACGGGATGAGTGACTCGCTGTACGGCTGGAGTTCCACCTTGAAGGTCGGTGAGAAAAGCTATCAGGGATGTGCCACCTTAGGTAATAGTGATGCGACGCTTCCATGGGTTGGGGCTTATCATGCTACTTCGACCCAAAATAGGGATTTCACGATTCGTTTGCAACTGAATGCGGATCATACTGCTAGCACTCATTATGACTACAACGATGGTCAGCCATCGACCGTTGAAAAGGGGTTTTGGCAACCATTAAACCTAAATCAGATCCAAGTTGTCATGACGCGCCACCAGCAACAATATCTGCTTTCTGAACGTATCTTTACTCGCACTGGTTACCAACTGAAAGCAGAAAAAGAGAAGGTGGGCGATGTACTCTACCCTATCGCCAATGGCGGTTTAACGTTATTTTCTGAAAATATCGAGACACCATAAGTGACCAGACCGTGCCCTTGCCCAGTTTGCCATTTTAGCTATCAATGCCTCTGTTCACTGCAACCAACACTGGATAGCCAACTGCGCATTGCACTACTGATGCATGAAAATGAACCGCATCGAGCGACCAATACTGGCAAGCTGCTGCTGCGTAGCTTGCCCAATTCCTCTGTGTACATCTGGGACCGAGTCTCTACGGCGAAATCATTACAAAAGAGAATTCTGGATGAGAAGTTAAACGCTGTGGTTATTTTTCCTTCGACGCGCAGTCAATCGCTCACCGAATACCAATCTCTCTCAACGTCTGACACTCAAGAAATCGTGTTTATTATCCTGGATGGGACATGGCAAGAAGCCAAGAAGATGCTCAATAAGAGCCCTTGGTTATCCGATTTACCGCAGCTACACCTCACCCCAAATCAAATCTCTCAGTATGGATTAAGGCGAAATCAAGATGCTGGTCATTTATGCACGTTAGAAGTGGGCGTTGAGCTGCTCAACTCTCTCGGAGAACCAAATAACGCGAGAGAGTTACGCGCGTTTTTTACTTACTATCTCAAGGCTTTTCAAGCGGATAAAAGCGGTCACGCCCTAAAGCTGCAGTAATGAATCCAGTTGATGGATTTCAATATCAGGCAACACTTTGGCCTTACGAGTGGCGAGCAAGGTTTGGCCTTGATCGTTATACCAACAGGCTTGAAAACCATTACATTTTGCGCCTTGCACATCGGTTATCAGATGATCACCAACGTGTAAAATCGAGGCTGCAGGTAACTGTAATGCAGCCTGCGCTTTGTCAAAAAGATCCGGATACGGCTTAGCCAAGCCATCGGGACCCGCTTTAAAAATTTGTTGAAAATAATGCCCCAAGCCAATTTTGTGCGGGTCAACATTGCCGTTGGTAATCGCCACTAACGGCATGCGCTTTGCCAGTTCGGTCATCACGCGGTGCGTCTTCTCTGGCACCGTGATTAAGTGACGTAACCGCAACACTTCTTCAATGGCATTCTGCGCAGCCTGTAAAGCAAGTTGCGGCGAATAGCCTAATTGAATTAAGCCTTGTTCTATCTGCTTAAATCGCCACTGAGTGACATCATGGCCGAGCAGTGGCTCTTGCAGCGCCAGTTGCTGTTTAAGTTGCTGCCACCAACTTATCGGACGCGTCGCGGAAAGCGGATGATGAGTGTGCAGCCACACGACCATTTGCTGCTCAACATGATGGATCACTGGATGGTTGTCATACAACGTGTCGTCCAAATCAAAGCTCATCGCTTTAATGGGGCCGATATTGCGATAAAAGTGCATGCGTTATTCGCTCTGTTTCTTTTTACGTGCTCTTGGGTGCGCTTGGTCATAGGCCTGCGCAAGATGTTGAAAGTCCAAATGAGTATAAATTTGCGTCGTCGAAATATTCTCATGACCCAGCAACTCTTGCACAGCACGTAAATTATTGCTCGATTCAAGCATGTGAGTCGCAAAAGAGTGGCGCAGTTTATGTGGGCTAATATGGCTAGCCACCGCCTGCTTTTGCCCCCACTCGGCCATGCGTTTTTGTACGTTGCGATGCGAAATACGAACACCCAGCTTTGAAACAAATAAGCTTTGCTCATCAGCGTTCGCAAACTGCGTCCGTATTTTCAACCAATGCGCCACCCATTCTTTGGCTTGGCCAGCAAAAGGCACCTTACGTTCTTTATCCCCTTTACCCACCACTCGAATCTCGCCGCGGCTAAAGCTCAGGTCTTTTACGTTAATGCTGACGAGCTCAGCTAAACGCAACCCAGCACCATACATCAATTCCATCATGGCTCGATCGCGCACTGATAGCGGATCATCATCCTTGACTTCGAGTAGTTGTGCGACTTCATCCACATCTAAGTTTTTCGGTAACGGGCGTTTTTTACGCGGTGCTGCAACGCCTTTGGCCGGGTTAGCTGTCAATTCACCACGCAAGATCAAGAAATCAAAAAAACTGCGCAATGAAGAGAGACGCGTCGCTAAACTGCTGGCTTTCATCCCTTCACGCATCCCTTTGCTCGCAAGCTGTCGCACCCAAGCGGCATCGACTTGTTGCCATTGATTCAGCCCCATCTGCACTAAATGCTGCGCCATGGTTTCCAGCTGTTGTTTGTAATTGCGTTGGGTGTGCAAGCTCAACCCTTTCTCGCTCCGCAGATATTCATAGAAGCGAGTTAAGGGCTGCTGTAAGCCGTTAGGCAGAGGTGTGGCTGATTCGGTCATGCTCAATCGGTTGCCAAGGTAGAGTCTCAATTAAATGAGAGAGAACTAACGCCAAATGACGTAAAAAGAGGGTATCCATACTCGGTTGAAAATGGCCGCCATCTTCACTTGCAAACGCTAATACGCCTTGTGATGAGCGCTTACCTAATGGTAGCACCACATACGAACCCATTTCTGGCACAGCAGTTTGTTCACCAAATAACGCTTGGCGATCCAACTTTTTCATACGCCCTAAATAAGCATTTTTGCCATTAAAATGGTTAGTTGCAAAACGCTGCCATTGCTCTTGGGTCAATTGATAATCGGTTTCAGGCGAGGCCAGTAAACGAATATACGCTACCAAACCTAAGGTTTGCGCTTTGTTTTCTATTGCCTTGCATACTTGCGGCATTGAATGACATTTTAAGATCTGCTCTTGCAGATCCATAAATTCGTGGAAAGTGCGGTCATTATTGGCCGCTAATGACATAAAGGCGGTGATCTCTTCCTCTAACTCCTCAATTCTCTGGCGCTGACGATTCAGTTGTACATGCACCAAAGAGACCGCACCTTGTTGATGGTGCGGCAAGGAGAGCCTGTCAACCAGCTCTAAACGCTGGAGGAAAAAATCTGGGTGATCTCGTAAATATTCAGCCACAACTTCGGCTGTGAGTGCATCCGCTTCAACGTGTGACAAAACGATTCCTTATCTTACTTAACCCTAACAAGAGACTTGACCATCAAACACATGAGTCGCAGGGCCTGTCATATAGAGTGGCTTACCCGGCCCTTGCCAGTGGATCTCTAACGAGCCACCAGGTAAGTGTACTGTCACCTCTTCCGCCAATAACCCTTGAAGAATACCAACGGCAACCGCGCCACACGCGCCACTGCCACACGCTTGAGTTTCACCCGCGCCACGTTCATAAACACGTAGCTTCACTTCATTGCGATTCAGCACTTGCATGAAGCCTGCGTTAACACGCTCTGGAAAACGCTCATGGGATTCAAGCAGTGGACCCAAAATTTCAACCTCAGCGGTTGTCACATCCTCCACCACTGTCACCACATGCGGATTGCCCATGCTCACCGCCCCGCAGAACAAGGTTTTCTCTTCAACGCGCATGATGTAGGTTTTCTCTGCCTGTTTGGCTCGAAATGGAATCTTATTAGGCTCAAATTCTGGTATGCCCATGTTGACGGTGATTTGATCATCCTCTTCAACATTTAAAACCATTTTGCCTTTTTTAGTCGTGACTCCAATGCTGTACTTATTGGTCAGCCCTTTCATCCGCACAAAGCGAGCAAAGCAACGTGCGCCGTTGCCACATTGTTCAACTTCGCTGCCATCGGCATTAAAAATACGGTAGTGAAAATCACTTTCCGGATCATACGGCGCTTCAACCACTAATAGCTGATCAAACCCCACGCCAGTATGACGATCCGCCAAGCGGCGGATCAAATCAGGGGAGAAGAAGACGTTTTGTGTAATACAATCAACGACCATGAAGTCATTACCCAAACCGTGCATTTTAGAAAAATGGAAATGCATAATGCTTCAATTTACTCCGGCAGAATACGCTCTAATGCCCATAGGCTCGATAGTGCTTCACGCTGACGAACAAGGTGGGTTTGTGCACCATCCACCATCACTTCCGCCACGCGAGTACGTGTATTATAGTTCGAAGACATCACAAAACCGTAAGCTCCTGCTGAGCGAACCGCCAGTAGATCTCCCTCATCCAAGACCAATGAACGATCTTTACCCAAGAAGTCACCGGTTTCACAAATAGGCCCAACCAAATCATAGGTTAGCGCTTCACCTTGGCGCGGCACAACAGGAACAATATCTTGCCAAGCCTGATAAAGCGCTGGACGCATCAAATCGTTCATCGCCGCATCAATAATGGCAAAGTTTTTGTGTTCGGTATGTTTGAGAAACTCTACTTTCGTCAACAACACGCCCGCGTTAGCCGCAATAGCACGTCCCGGTTCAAAAATCAGTTCGAGATCTTGATGGTTACTCAAACGCGCCAACAAGGCTTTGGCATAATCGGAAGGCTGCGGGGGTAACTCATCGCGATACACCACGCCTAAACCACCACCAACATCCAAATGTTTAATGGTGATCCCTTCCTCTTTAAGCTGATCAATTAACGCAAGTAAGCGATCGGTTGCATCAATAAAAGGGGCAATAGCGGTCAGTTGAGAGCCAATGTGGCAATCAATACCGTGAATGCTGAGATTCTCTAGGCTTTGTGCCAAGCGATAAACATCCAGTGCACGGTCAAAAGCAATACCAAACTTATTGTCACGCAAACCGGTTGAAATATAAGGGTGGGTTTGTGCATCCACATCAGGGTTGATGCGCAGTGAAATCGGTGCTTTGACACCCAGCTCGCCAGCCACTTTATTTAAACGTGCTAATTCAGGCTCGGATTCAACGTTAAAGCATTTAATCTTGAGCTCCAACGCGCGTTTCATTTCAGCTTCCGTTTTACCGACGCCAGAAAATACCACTTTCGCCGGGTCACCACCCGCCACCACAACACGCTCTAGCTCTCCTGCCGAAACAATATCAAAACCTGACCCTAAACGCACCAACGTGTTTAATACGCCTAGGTTTGAGTTAGCCTTCACCGCATAACATACCAGATGAGGGTGTTCGCCTACCGACTTATCAAAAGCATGCCAGTGACGCTCTAAAGTAGCGCGAGAATAGACATACAAAGGCGTGCCGTATTGCTCAGCCAACTCTGTTAATGCGACATTTTCAGCCCAAAGCTGACCATCGTCCTGATAATTGAAGTAATCCAAAATTCGTTTCCTTTAAGCTAAATCAATGACTATGGCTGAGGTTGTTCACTCTGCTCAGGCTCTGCTGGCATGTATAACGGCCCGGTTTGACCACACCCTGCTAAAGCAAGGAGTGACAACATAAAAAGTGCAGCGATTGATTTTTTCATTTTGCATGTCGTGATTATTGAGTCAATGCCCCCTATAATCGCACCACAATCAGGAAAAGCAATAGGATAGACAGGATGAACGATACTGAATTTCACCAACTTGTCGATGAGCAGCTAGAAATCATTGAACAAGCGATAGACAACGCAGGTGCCGACATTGATTACGAAACCTCAGGCAATGTGATGACGTTAGAATTTGATGACCGCAGCCAAATTATTATTAACCGCCAAGAGCCAATGCATGAAATTTGGCTGGCATCAAAGTCAGGCGGTTTCCATTTCAAACTGATCGACCAAAACTGGATTTGTTCAAAAACAGGGCTGGAATTGATTGCGATGGTGAAACAAGAATGTGAAAAACACGCTGGCGAAACGATCGACTGGGTGTAAAGCAACAACGCCAAGTGACAGATGTGTGACTTGGCGCTACCGAACTAAGCGTTGACCGCTTTTGAAGGACGAGAATAGAGCGCGGAATCGTTACGATAAGGGACAATATAGCTTTCCCCTTCTTCTGGGTGGACGATTTGATAATACTGCGGCAGATTGAAGTTAATAAGTTTAGCGGAGAGTGGGTTACCGTCGCGCACTGAGGTATAAAAGCTGTTGACGTTAGTGATCATCTCATCTTTTTCGCCGCTGAACTGGTGATAGACTTCAATTTGGTTCGACTCATCCAACACATAAATGTTGAAGCCTTTATCGGTATCTTCAAAGAAAAACTGCACTAAGCCTTCACTAGCAAAACCATCGACGATTTCCGGCAGTTGATAATCTTGATCGCGATCGAGCATTAACAGCGGTGAACCTTTCAATTTGTTGGTTGAAATACTGCGGTAAAAATCTACCGAATTTTCCAACTTCTGTACCGAAACCCCTCGCCGTTCAAAAAACAGACCATACATTTGATCGCCAATGCGTAACGCTTTAAAACGGCGACGTTTCTCTTGCTCTACCGGTTTCAAACGCAAATCGATACATTCCGCCAGCAACTGGTACACCATGTTGCGCATCACGCCACGCAGACTTTTGCTGTAACAAAATACATCGACAGACTCTGGCGGTAGCGCATCTTGGTGCATTTTGCCAAGCACGGTTTTCAACGCGTCGAGCATCGCCGTTTCGCCAGTAAAATGGAGAGTCCGTACTTCATGCCACGAGTTGCGATACACTAA